>NZ_JBEOXI010000012.1:0-63584 GCF_040296465.1 Streptomyces sp. NPDC002130 | reverse complement strand
GTGCGGCTTGGGGGGCTCCCGGAAGAATGTCTGTCCCGGACGGGGACACGAGGCACCTCGCCATGGTGGGGTCGGGTGCAGACTTGAGATTAACAGGCTCGACGACAAGCGCTACACGGGCGACCGCGAGCTGGAGAACCCGCTCGGCGCCGTCCAGATGGGCCTCATCTACGTCAACCCCGAGGGCCCGAACGGCAACCCGGACCCGCTCGCCGCGGCCCGCGACATCCGTGAGACGTTCCGCCGCATGGCGATGAACGACGAGGAGACCGTCGCCCTGATCGCCGGCGGCCACACCTTCGGCAAGACCCACGGTGCCGGCCCCGCCGACAACGTCGGCGCCGACCCCGAGGCCGCCTCCATGGAGGAGCAGGGCCTGGGCTGGCGCAGCACCTACGGCACCGGCAAGGGCGGCGACACCATCACCTCCGGCCTGGAGGTCACCTGGACGAGCACGCCCACCCAGTGGAGCAACGGCTTCTTCAAGAACCTCTTCGAGTTCGAGTACGAGCTCGAGCAGAGCCCGGCCGGCGCCAACCAGTGGGTGGCCAAGGACGCCCCGGAGATCGTCCCGGACGCGCACGACTCCTCGAAGAAGCACCGCCCGAAGATGCTCACCACGGACCTGGCGCTGCGCTTCGACCCGATCTACGAGCCCATCTCCCGCCGGTTCTACGAGAACCCGCAGGAGTTCGCGGACGCCTTCGCCCGCGCCTGGTTCAAGCTGACCCACCGTGACATGGGCCCGAAGTCGCTGTACCTCGGCCCCGAGGTCCCGGCGGAGACCCTGCTGTGGCAGGACCCGCTGCCGGAGGCCCAGGGCGAGACCATCGACGACGGTGACATCGCCACCCTCAAGACCAAGCTCCTCGAGTCGGGCCTGTCCGTCTCGCAGCTGGTGTCCACCGCCTGGGCCTCGGCGTCCACCTTCCGCGGCAGCGACAAGCGCGGCGGCGCCAACGGCGCCCGCATCCGCCTGGAGCCGCAGCGCGGCTGGGAGGTCAACGAGCCCGACGAGCTGGCGCAGGTCCTGCGGGTCCTCGAGGGCATCCAGCAGGACTTCAACGCCGGCGCCGGCGCCAAGAAGGTCTCCTTGGCCGACCTGATCGTCCTCGGCGGCACCGCCGCGGTCGAGAAGGCCGCCAAGGAAGCCGGCTTCCAGGTGGAGGTCCCCTTCGCCGCGGGCCGTGTGGACGCGACGGAGGAGCACACCGATGCCGAGTCGTTCGAGGCGCTGGAGCCGACCGCCGACGGGTTCCGCAACTACCACGGCAAGGGCAACCGCCTGCCGGCCGAATTCCTGCTGCTCGACCGTGCCAACCTGCTCACCCTGAGCGCTCCCGAGATGACCGTCCTGGTCGGTGGCCTGCGGGTGCTGGGCGCCAACTACCAGCAGTCCCAGCTCGGCGCCTTCACCAAGACGCCCGGCTCGCTGACCAACGACTTCTTCGTCAACCTGCTCGACCTGGGCATCGAGTGGAAGTCGACGACCGAGGACCAGACCACGTTCGAGGGCCGCGACGCCGCCACGGGCGAGGTCAAGTGGGCCGGCTCCCGCGCCGACCTGGTCTTCGGCTCGAACTCCGAGCTGCGCGCGCTGGCCGAGGTCTACGCGAGCGACGACGCGAAGGAGAAGTTCGTCAACGACTTCGTCGCGGCGTGGGTCAAGGTCATGAACCTGGACCGGTTCGACCTGGTCTGATCACCTCCGCATGACAGGACGCCCGGGCCGGCAGGCCCGGGCGTCCTGCCGGTTGCCTGAGGGATCGTCAAAAGGCGTTCAAGGTAAGAACATCACTTACCCAACTCTCACCATGAAAACGGCAAGGACGGCGGCCGTCCGCGCATTCGGGCATACGTTCTGCCCGTGAACTCACATGCCACCTCCCACAGAGGCACCGGCCCTGAACCGCACCCCTTCGCCGGTTCACGGCCCTCCGCCGGCGGCACCGTCCGCCGGACTCTTCTGCGCACCGCGCTGACCGGGGCCGCGGCCCTGGGTGCGGGTCTCGGCGCCGCGCGCCCGGCCACCGCCGCGCCCGCCGGCTCCGGACCCGCGGAGCCACGACCCGGCACCCCGGACGAGGCCCTGCGGGAACTGGCCGCGGGCAACCGCCGCTGGCGCGCCTTCCGGGAACGCCACCCGCACGAGAACCCCGCCGTCCGGCGGACGTTGGCCGCCGCGCAGCACCCCTTCGCGGTCGTGCTCGGCTGCATCGACTCGCGAGTCCCCCCGGAACTGGTCTTCGACCAGGGCCTGGGCGACCTGATGACCGTGCGTACCGCCGGCGAGGTCCTCGACGAGGCCGTGCTCGGCAGCGTCGCCTACGGGGTCCTGGAGCTCGGCATACCGCTGGTCGTCGTCCTCGGCCACCAGTCGTGCGGGGCGGTGCGTGCCGCCGTGTCGGCGGAGCAGTCGGGAGAGCGACTGCCCGCCCACATGCAGTACCTCGTCGACGCGATAAGCCCCGCCATAGACCACGGCCAGGAAGGGGACGCCCGGATCGACGCGACCGTGAGCGCCAACGTCCGGCTCGTGCGCTCCCGGCTGGCCGCGGAACCCGAACTCGCAGCCAGGATCGGCACCGGCAAGCTGGCGATCGTCGGCGCCCGCTACGAGCTCACGACCCAGGCGGTTCACCGCCTCGCCTGAGGGACAGCCGGCCCGGTCCGCCGCACACGAGAGCGGACCGGGCTGTTCCGTCACACCCGGAGCGGATTGAACCGGGCCGCGGCCATCAGGTACCAGGCCGTCGCCCCGGTGTGCCGGTACGGGTAGTAACCGAAGCCGAAACCCGTGTCCAGCGGACTGCTGGCGGACACGACTCCACTGCGCTCGGGCAGAGCCCTGCCCCCGACGGTCTGGCCGTCGCCCAGGAGATCCTGCGCCCGCTCGATCGAGGCGAGCAGACGCCGGGCGCCCGCCTCGTCACCACGGGCTCCGCGATCGCGCAGGGCGAGCGCGAGATGCGCCGTCCCCTCGAACCACACCCCGTTGCGGTCGGGCCTCGGCTGACCGTCGGCGATCGGGGCGCCCTCGTTCGCGAGGAGACTCGCGGAACTGAAGGTGACCCCCTCGTACGACTGCCCCGTGGGCACCGTGCTGTTCGTGCGCCCGGAGTGGTCAAGGACGGCCAGCTCGGCCGCGGCCCAGTCCAGCGAACGGGAGTGACGGCGGGAGTCCAGCGCGAGGTGCGTCCAGGTCTGCGTGTCCTCCGGAACCGGGGACTCGTTGACCGTCACACCGTCGTTCGTGCCGGTGTAGAAGAAGCCCCCGGACGGCTCCCACATCCGGCGCACGAACGCCTCGGCCCGCCCGCGCCGCTCCAGCCACACCCGGTCGCCGGTCAGCCGGGCGAGCCGGCCGAACAGGCAGACCAGGTCGGTGTTGTGCTCGGTCGAGGTGAACGGCAGCTTCTGATTCGCCCCGTCCACCCCGAACTTGTAGCCACCGAGGGGCTCGTCGGTGCGGCCGGTCCGTTCGATCCACTCGCCGATGCGTACGGCACCCTCGAGGAAGCGGCGCGCCCCGGTACGGCGGGCCAGGGCGCCCAGCGCGATGCCCGCCCAGGCCATGTCGCCCACGGCCGTTCCGGTGAAGCCGAACTGCGTTCCGACGTTGGCGGTGCCGTCGGCCCGTACCAAGCCGTCGGGCTGGAGCGAGCCGTCGTAGAAGGTGTACGGCCCGACGTTGTAGGCCTGCCGGAGCCTGCCGTCGTCGTACGCCGGGTCGTGACGCTGGGCGTACAGCAGGGCGTCGCCCAGTGCCTCTGCCCGGGTCAGGCCGGCCGGGGTCCGGACCGCGAGGTGGGCCAGGAGCGCGAGGGCGTTGTCGTAGGTGAACGCGGTGCTGAACAGTCCGGCCTGGTCGGTGTAGCTCTGGGTCAGACGGAAGTCGCCGTGGTCGGGGTAGGCATCCATGGCGGCGGCGAGAAAGGCGTGCCCCCGGGCCGGGGCCGATGCGGGGCCGGACCCGGTGGAGCCGGCCGCGAAGGCCTGCCCCGAGGCGGCGGCGGTGAGCCCTGCGGCACTGATGCCGAGTCCGGCACCGATGAGTGAACGCCGGCTGAGCGCCGGGCCTTGTCTGCCATTCATGGATCTCCCTTGAGAGCGCTCTCAACCGATGGGCGCTTATTGTGCTGGCGCTCCGCGGCCGGGTCAACGCTTCCTCCGGGAGGGAGAGTTGCGGAGGTGGGCGACCGGGGGGTGGATCACTCGCAGACGATCTCGTCACGCGGCGTGTAGTGCGTGCGGTACGGCTCCCGCTTCACTTCCCGGCCGTCGTCGTAGAACACCCGCTCCACAGTGACGTCGAACCCTTCGAGCGGTGTCTGCGGCACGCACTCCTTGTCGTCGCTCACCTTCTTCTCCGGCTGCTTCACCTCGGTGCGCGGACCCGTGACGGACTTGATCTCGTCGTACTTGCGGGTGCCGAGGAAGGAGACGGTGACGGAGGTGTCGGTGGACTCCGCCTGGATGTAGATGGCCTTGCCGGAGTCGTTGGTGAACCGCAGGTCCAGGCTGCCCCAGGCGACCGTCGCCTCGCGGCCCTCCGGGTAGCGCTCGATGTAGAACGAGTGCGCTCCGTGCTCCACGGGCTTGACGCCGGCGAAGAACAGCGCGTTGTACACGGTCGTCGCCACGGACGAGACCCCGCCGCCGGAGGCCTTGGTGAACTTGTCGTCGAGGATGATGATGCCGTCCATGAAGCCGTTGGCCTCGGTGCGCTCACCGACGGTCCGGTTGAAGCTCCAGGTCTCGTCCGGCTCGACGACGGAGCCGTTGATGAGCTCCACGGCCCGGCCTATGTTCTTCGTGCGGTACTCGGCCCGTTCGAAGTGGACGGTGAACGAGGACATCTTCTCCGTCAGCCCCAGCCGCGCGGCGTTCTCGCGGGTCACCTCCGGCTGGGTCCGGCGTACCTCCACCTCGCCGCTGCGGCCGGTGCCCGACTCGGTGAGCAGGGGCAGTACGGCCTTCCCCAGGGCCTTGTCCGTGACCGACCGGCCCACCGTGGCGTCCTGGACCACCACGGCCTTGTCGCCCTCCGGCCGCAGCTTCGCGTTCTGGGCGGTCGTGGTGATGGCGTCCAGCGGGCCGGCCACGGCGGGCTCGGCGCGCAGGCCCTTCGCGTCGAGCTCCGGTCCCAGCCTGCCGCTGCTGTCCGGCCGCATGGTCAGATGCTCGCCCAGCGCGTCCGGGCCGACGGCGAACCGCTTGCCGGCCGCGGTGAGCGTGACGGGGCCCGACATGGCCGGTTCCGCGAAGGTGCGCACCGCCCGCCGCACCTCGTCGGCGGTGACCTTCGGCCGGGTCTCGCGGGCGGGCAGGGGAGTGGCCGTACCGGTGTCGCCCCGCAGGAAGGAGTCGCGCAGGGGCCCGACCGCGGCGTTCACCTCCAGGGCGTACCCCGTCCGTGGTGCGACCGTCTTCACACGCCCGTCGTCGAAGCTCACGGCACCGTCCCTGACCTTCTGGTCGAGCCCTTCCGCCAGGTGCCCGAGGGCCTCCCGGGCCTTGCCCTCGTCGAGGTGCACGACCGGTTCGATGTCCCCGCCCGTGCGGAAGAACCCGCCGAACACGCTGACCGGATCGGCGCCGGTGCGGGCCGCCCGGTCGACGGTCTCCTGGACGTCGTAGGAGAGCCCCGCACGCTCCGGATCGACCCTGGCGGTGCGGTCACCGACCTTCACGGGCAGCTCCCGGGCGCCGGCCGCACCCAGCGCCCGTTCCAGCCTCGCCACCGCCTGCACGCGACTCAGCCCTCCGATGTCCACCCCGCGCACGGTCGTGCCGGAGTCGATCTGGCCGCCCGTGAGGAGCAGCCCCGCGAGATACAGACCGCCGACCCCCACGGCCAGCGCGCCACCGGCCAGGGCGACGGGCGGGAGGGAGGTGATGCGTGGGACGAAGGCTGTACGGGGGCGCATGGGTCTCCTGAAGATCGATACGAGGGTGCACCCGAGGACGCGACGATGCGCGGGCAAACACATCAAGCTATCCACACATCAGGGGCAAACCGATATGGCCCAGACCACTTATGTCCGAGATCATTCCGCAATCGGCGATCCGGCCCGGCGGCCGGGCACGGCCACAGAGTGGTAACGACGAACAACGAACGGGGCGTTGACACGGTCTAGGCCACCATGAAGATCTCTTTCCTGATCCACAACGCCTACGGGATCGGAGGCACGATCACCACCACGTTCAACCTGGCCGGGGCCCTGGCCGAGCGGCATGACGTGGAGATCGTCTCCGCTTTACGTCACCGGGAACGCCCCAACCTCGTCCTGGACCCACGGGTGCGGCTGCGAGCGCTGGTGGACCTGCGCAAGGAGGCGGACGATCCGCTGCACCGGAGACCGGCGAAGGTGTTCCCGCCCGCCGAGTACCGCCACCACCAGTACAGCGAGCTGACCGACCGGCGCATCGGCGAGTGCCTCGAAGCGCTCGACGCCGACGTCGTCATCGGCACCCGGCCGGGTCTCAACGTGCACATCGCTCGCCAGGCTCCGCAGCACGTCCTGCGCGTCGGCCAGGAGCACCTCACGCTCGACAACCACTCGCCGCGGCTGCGCACCGCCCTGCGCCGCGCCTACCGCCGACTCGACGTGATCACCACCGTCACGGAAGCGGACGCCGCCGCCTACCGGCGCAAGATGTGGCTGCCCGGCGTCCACGTGGAGGCCCTCCCCAACAGCGTCCCCGACCCTGCCCTGCCTCCCGCGGACAGCACGGCCAAGGTGGTGATCGCCGCGGGCCGTCTGGTGCCGGTCAAGCGCTACGACCTCCTCATCGAGGCCTTCGCCCAGGTCGCCGCGGCGCACCCGGACTGGCAGCTGCGCATCTACGGCAAGGGCGAGCAGCAGGCCGACCTGCGCCGTCTCATCGAGCGGCTCGGGCTGTGGAACAACGTGTTCCTGATGGGGGCCGCGACTCCCATGGAGGCCGAGTGGGCCAAGGGGTCGATCGGCGCGGCCGCGTCCAACTTCGAGCCGTTCGGCATGACCATCGTCGAGGCGATGCGCTGCGGGCTGCCCGTCGTCAGCACCGATTGCCCCTACGGTCCCGGTGAGATCATCGAGGACGGAACCGACGGCCGGCTCGTACCGGTCGGGGACCGGGACGCGCTCGCGGCGGCCCTGCTGGAACTCGTCGGCGACGACGAGCGGCGTCGCCGCATGAGCCGAGCAGCCCTGGACAACGCGCGCCGCTTCGCCCCCGGTCCCGTCGTCGCGCAGGCCGAACGCCTGCTGGAGACCGCCGCCGCGGCCAGGGGCACCGGCCGCACGGCCACCCCGCATGGCCACCGCACCCAGAGCCCCCTGGCCGGCCGGGGTCACGCGGCCCGCGACGCCGCCCACGCCGCTGCCGCCGGCGTACTGCGCTCGATACGGAAGGGACGCCGATGAGCACCCCGGAAGACAAGCTGACCACCCCGCACGAGGGCATGACGCCGGGAGCGTCGCACGGGGGCACGATGCCGACCGCGTCGTGCGAGGGCGCACCGGCGAGCACGATGCCGAGCCCGCAGCACGACACCCATCTGCGGGCGGACTGCACGATCGACACCGATGGCCGGATCACCTTCCGACTGCCGCCGATCTCCGGCGCAGACCCCCGGCTGCTCCTGCGGCTGCGTCCCAAGAAGGGCCTGCCCGAGACGACCCTCCACGTCCTCGAGCTGGAGACGGACCGGGCCGACGGCCACCGGAACGCCGTACTGGAACCGCGCCCGGTCCTCGACGAGGGCCGCTGGGACGTGTACCTGCTGCCGGAACCCGGCGCCGAGCGCCGACGCCTGCGCCCCGGCCTGCGGGACCTGCGCACCCTCGTCGACGGCCACCTGCGCGACCGCCCCTCGCCGGTCGCGGTCCGGATCCCGTACGCCACGAAGGACGGCTTCCTCGCCCTGAGGGCATGGCGGCGCACCGCCCACGCGGAGGCCCGCGGCATCGACCTCACGGGCCGCACCATGACGATCACGGCCCGCCTGCACGGTGCCGAGCTCCACGAGGACGCCACCGTGCGTCTGCGCCTGCGAGGCACCGACACCGTACGCACCCTCGCCCCCCGGCTCGACGACGACGGCAGGGGCTTCTCCTTCACCGCCGGTCCCGGGGACCTGACGGGCGACGGCGGGGGAGCGACCCGGATCTGGGACGTCTTCGTCCGTCCCACCGCCGGCGCACGGCCCGTCCGGGTGGGCCGGCTGCTCGACGACGTGGCGGACCGCAAGCACGTGTACGTCTACCCGCCGGTCGAGGCGGACGGAACCGCTCTTCGCCCTTACTACACCGTCGACAACGACCTCGCGATAGAGGCGACGTAAGACCGATTCGCCGAAATGCCCGAAATGAAAATCCGTGGAGTTTCGGATGGTCGTTTCGGTGATGCGCCGCGGCAGCCGTGTGTGGATTTTGTGCAAAGCGGCGGCAAAAGGGGGGCAGGGGTACGTTCTCAACAGCCGCAAAACGGAAGGGGACTTGCGGCTATAACCAAACTCAAGTACCTAGATGAATCATGAACCTGTTCAACCGCGTTGTGCCGTCCCGCCGGCAGGCACCGCTCCCCCCACAGCGCCCCACCGGCGCACCGGCATCCTCCACTGCCGTGCTGCCGGACCCTCACCTGGCGAATCTGTCCGGTGAATGGGTCGTCGACCCCGCGCACAGCAGGATCGGCTTCTCCGTCCGGCATGCCATGGTGACCACCGTGCGCGGTTGTTTCCTGGAGTACGAAAGTCGCCTCTACTTCGACGCGTACGACCCCGCACGGTCACGGGCCGACATCACTCTGTTCACCGCCAGCGTCGACACCGGTGTGGAACAGCGGGATGCGCATCTGGTGGGCCGTGACTTCCTCGACGCCGCGACCTATCCGCATATGCGCTTCACCAGCACGGCGGTGGAGCAGGCGGGCGCCGACCTGTTCAGCATGTCCGGCGAGCTGACCATCAAAGGCGTCTCCCGCCCGGTGGTGCTCGACATGACGTACATCGGAAATGTCACCGACCCCTTCGGCTACGACCGGGTCGGCTTCGACGGCACCACCACGATCAACCGCTCGGACTGGGGTCTGACCTACAACAGCAGGCTGGCCGAGGGCGGCGCGATGGTGAGCGAGAAGGTGCGCCTGCAGCTCGACATCGCTGCCATCCGCACGCCACCGTCGGGCGGCTGACCGCCCCGGAGCGCTTCAGGACCCCGCGTCGGCCCCGGCCACGACCCGGAACGTGGCCGGGCCGAGCGTGAGCACCCCGTCGCTCAGCGGCGTGCACCGCACACCGCCACGGCCACTCAGGGCGCGCTGCGCGCCCGGGCCGATGGTCACATCCATCCAGGCACAGGGCCGCGCGGGACGCTTCACGGCGAACGTCACCGGCCCGGTACCGCAGTCGAGTGAGATCGTCGCACCGACGAAGGAGTCGATGTCGACGCCCCTGAGCAGGATGTTCCGCCGGGTGTGCCGCAGATCGGCGCAGGCCGGGAGGCTTTCGGAGGCCATGATGGTCACCGCCGCGTTCCGGTGGGCGGGCCGGGCGTAGTAGCGGTCGCCGACCAGCCCCAGCTCACGGCGTACCTCCACCCGGGTGACGCGCTCGTCGGACGGGCCGGGGGAGGGCCCGTCGGACGGCCGCCCGGCCAGCCGGTGCGCGGGTGAGACCAGCAGCTGCAGCACCTCGACCTGGGTCATGACGCCCAGCCTAGGCCCCGGGATCAGCGGGTCGGCAGTCACTCCTCCGGCCGTCGCCCGAGCCCGCCGTCGTCCACGGGTGCCCGGCCGTCCGCCGTCTCGAACGCGGTGAGGTGCTCCAGTACCTCGACCAGTTCCTGGCAGGCGCGCTCCACGGAACGCCGTGTGTAGATCTGCTCGGCGATCACCGCCGAGAGGATCAGGGCCGTGAGCGCCATGGCCCCGTTGAAGGCCTGCAGCTTCATCATCACCTCGACCCGGCTGAGCCGTTCGAACGGCCCGACCCGGTCGGTCGCCGCCACCGTGGTCATGACCGAGGCGAACAGAGCGCACAGCAGGCTGCCCGCCAGCTGGAACCGCAGAGCGGCCCAGATCAGCAGGGGATAGACGAGGAACAGCAGACTGACCGAGCTGTGCGCGGCCACCGGCACGAGACAACAGGCGATGACCGCCAGCCCCGCGGCCTCCTTCCAGCGCGACAGGGGCAGCGGGAGGCGCACGCGGGACAGCAGGAGCAGCATCGGCGTGACGATGAGCACGCCCATCGCGTCCCCGACCCACCAGGCCAGCCACACCGCCCAGAAGCCGGGCCACTCGAGGCGGTCCGTGGCGATCAGGATGCCGGCGCCCGTGGTCGAGCTGATCAGCATGGCGGTGAAGGCGCCCAGGAACACCAGGGCGAGACCGTCCCGCAGCCGTGCGAGGTCGGTGCGGAAACCGGCCCGCCGCAGCAGCAGATACCCGGCCACGGGTGCGGCCGTGTTGCCCGCCAGGACGCAGAGAGCCGAGGGCGTCAGGGAGGTGAGGGACAGGATGACGAAGAAGGCACCCAGGGCGATCCCGGGCCAGCAGCGCAGTCCCAGGATCAGCAGGCAGGCCACGGAGACGCCGGTGGGGGGCCAGATGGGCGTGACGACCGCGCCCTCGACGACCAGTTCCCGCAACAGACCCAATTGCGCGGACACGTAGTAGCAGGCGGCGACGGCCGACGTCTGCAGAGCGACGACGACCGGCGTACGCAGATCCCGGCTACCCACCACAGCAGCCATGAGACACCGGGGCCGACGCCTCGGCGAGGCGGGCGCGGGCGTCGTGCCGCCCTATGGCTGAGCGTCCGGCCCGTCGAGACCGACCACCAGGACGGCGGCATCGTCGTCGTGCCCCACGCGCTCGGCGCCCTTGATCACGGCGGCCGCGAGCGCGTCCACGTCCATGCCCGCCACGGCCGCGATGCCCGCGAGCCGTGTCACCTGGTCGAGGCCCTCCTCCAGCCGCATGGACGGCCCCTCCACGACACCGTCCGTGAGCAGGACGAACACGCCGCCCGTCGTGAGCTCGTACCGGGTCACCGGGTAGCGCGTCCCGGCCTGCACCCCGAGGGGCGGCCCGCCCTCGTCCTCGGTGAGGCCGGACTTCCCTTCCGCTGTGGCCCAGACACAGGGCAGATGCCCGGCCCGGGCGCTCTCCAGCACCCCGGCGCACGGGTCGAGCCGCATGAACGTGCAGGTGGCGAAGAGGTCGGAGCCCAGGGACAACAGCAGATCGTTGGTCCGGGCCAGTACCTCACCCGGATCGCCGGTGACCGACGCCAGTGCCCGCAGCCCGGCCCGCACCTGCCCCATGAAGGCCGCGGCCTCGATGTTGTGGCCCTGGACGTCGCCGATGGACAGGCCGATCCGGCCGTCGCCCAGGGTGAAGGCGTCGTACCAGTCGCCGCCCACGTTGAGGCCCCGGTACGCGGGCGCGTACCGCACGGCCAGGTGCAGTCGGCGGGCCATGGGCAGGTCCCGCGGCAACATGCCGCGCTGCAGCGCGATCGCCAGCTCGACCCGGGACCGCTGCATCTCGG
This sequence comes from Streptomyces sp. NPDC002130, assembly GCF_040296465.1. Taxonomy (NCBI): domain Bacteria; kingdom Bacillati; phylum Actinomycetota; class Actinomycetes; order Kitasatosporales; family Streptomycetaceae; genus Streptomyces; species Streptomyces sp. NPDC002130. The sequence continues at coordinate 52,039 of NZ_JBEOXI010000012.1, read as the reverse complement.
CCTGCGCACGCGCCTGAGCCGTCAGGGCCCCGAGCCTGGTCAGCAGCTCGTCGCCGTCGTCCGTCGTGCCGGTGCGGGACATGGTTCACTCCGGCGAGGATGGCCACGGTGGGTGACGACCCGCGAAGGCAAATCACCCAATTTACGTCCATAGGATGATACTCAGGCGAACGCCTCCACGACGACTTCACGGCGTCCGGCAGTCCTCAGCCCCCTTCCGGCGAAGCCCCGGAATCCGTACGCCGCCCCACTGCCGCCAGCACGAACGTCACGCTGATGAGCAACGCCCAGGCTCCGAACTTCTCCACCCCCACCGGCTCCCAGCCGTGCTCCTGATACGGGTACCGCCACGTGCCGGCCAAGGTCGCCAGATTCTCCGCCACCCACAGGAAGAACCCGATCAGCACGAACGACAACGCCAGCGGCATCCGCAGGCGCGCCCCGCGCACCGTGAACCGCACCGATGTCCCCAGCGTCACGGCAACGAGCAGCCCGGCCAGCGCCCAGCGCATGTCGGGCAGCCAGTGATGGGTGAAGAAGTTGACGTATATGGCCGCGGCGACCACGGCGGTCGCACGCGGCCGGTAGCGCACGAGCCCCAGATCGAACAGATGCCAGGCCCGGCAGACGTAGCTGCCCACCGCCGCGTACAGGAACCCGCCGTACAGCGGAACACCGGCGAACTTCAGCACGGCCGGTTCCGGGTAGCTCCACGAGCCGAGCGACACCTTCACCAGTTCGAAGGCCAGGCCGATGACATGGCAGACCGTGATGACGGCGACGTCCCGCCCGTTCTCCCAGCCGCGCGCCCAGAACACCAGCGTGAGCAGCACGCCGTAGACGACCAGCACGTCGTAACGTGCCACGGGCAGGTCGGGCAGCAGCGCGGAGACGGCCACGCCGGACAGCAGGGCGAGGGCGAAGGCGCAGGCACGCGTCTGGGTCCAGGCGAAGGCGAGCAGCCGGCGAACCGGTGCGGCCGAGGGGCCGGTGATGTCGGCGGGGATCATGGTGGCCTGTAGGACGGCCCCTCGTGCCTAACGGTTGCAGGGAACCTCCCTGCCCGGAGCCCGGTCGTCCGGGTCCTCCCGTGCCTGCGCCACGGCCTGCCGCAACAGCCCGGACAGCCGCCGCTCGGCGTCCGGGGCGGCGCACAGCACCCGCACGGCGTGTTCCAAGTGCCGACGCCCCGGCCCGCGCCACCACAGCAGATCGGCGATCCGGGCCGCCGCGCCTCCCGCCGACACGTAGCTGAGTCTCGCCGCCCTCCGGCGGCACGCCCGGCTGTACCGGGCCAGAGGCCGCGACGCGGGGCGCACCAGGCGTGCCGCGTCCACGACCGTGCCGACCAGCAGCGGTGCGTAGTCACGGCCCGAGGGGTGGGCGTCCGCGAGGTCGGCGGCCAGCGGCCACAAGGCGTACCGGGCGCCGTCACCGACGCTGTCGTTGACCACCCGGGCCAGGGCCGCGAGCGCCGGATGCGTCCCGGCCGGGCTGTCGGTGAAGCGGGCGGAGGCCAGCAGGGCTGCGGCCTCCATCAGGCACGCCCCGTCGTCCGGGTGCAGATGGGCGAAGCGCCCGGGCAGCGGAAGGCCGTCCGGGGCCCGGGCGGGGGGCTCCACGGACCGCGGACGGCCGGGAAGAGCGGTCATGGACGGCCTCCGGCTGTGCTCACAGAGGGGTGACGGCGTGCAGGAAGAGGTAGAGCGCCGCGGCCGGGATCCCCGCGCCGGGAAAGGTGAGGATCCAGGCGGTGCCGATCGAACGGGCCACCTGCCAGCGTACGGCGGAGAAGCGCCGGGTGGCACCGGAACCCAGAATGGCGGCGGTGATGGTCTGCGTGGTGGAGATCGGCGCCTTCACCAGGAACGCGGTCGTGTAGAGGACGGCCGCGGCAGCGGTCTCGGCGGCGAAACCGCGCGGCGGATCGAGGTGCACGATGCGCCGCCCCAGAGTCGTGATGATGCGACGCCCGCCGCTGTACGTACCGGCCGCCATGGCGGCCGCCACGGCGGCGATCACCCACACCGGCACCGAGAAGTCGTCCTGCCAGCCGGCCGTGACCAGCGCCAGCACGATGACCCCCATGGTCTTCTGCGCGTCCTGCAACCCGTGCCCCAGACCCATGGCGGCGGCGGAGACGGTCTGCGCCATACGGAATCGCCGCATGGTGCGCCGGGGTGCCGAACGCCGGAACACCCACAGGATGCCCGTGTGCAAGAGGTATCCCAGCACCACGCCGACCAGCGGGGACAGCAGCATCGGCAGGACGACCTTGTCCAGGATGCCCGACCAGTGCACCGTGGCGGACGCGGCGAGCGCGGCACCGACCAGCCCGCCGATCAGGGCGTGCGAGGACGAGGTGGGCAGCCCGCGCCACCAGGTGAAGACGTTCCACCCGATGGCGCCCAGGAGCGCGCACAGGACGAGCAGCAGCCCGGAGGTCGCCTCGGGCGCCCCGATGATGCCGCTGCCGACGGTCTGGGCTACCCCCGTTCCCAGGAAGGCGCCGCAGAAGTTCATCACCGCGGCCATGACCAGCGCCACGCGGGGCGTCAGGGCCCTGGTGGAGATCGAGGTGGCGATCGCGTTCGCGGCGTCGTGGAAGCCGTTGGTGAAGTCGAACGTCAGACCCACGATGATGATCAGCACCACGAGAGTGAGCTCCATGCCCGATCACCTTTCGACGCCCGGCCGCACGGTTCCATCCTGCGCTTCCCGGGCGGAGCGGGCCGTGCGACTACGCCACGTGAGGCGGCCCGCGGGACGGAACCGGAGGACACGGATGTCCGGCTTTACGGTGTCCCGATGCGATCTGTACCTACATGGGCGCTGGTGTCGTCGGGGTGCGCCCCGGTCTTCCTGATCACGGGCTGGCTGATGGCGGCATCGCTGCAAGGCCGCCCCTACGACCCGGCCGCCCAGACGATCAGCGTCCTGGCGGCTCCCGGAAACTCGGGATCCTGGGTGATGACGGCGGCGTTCGTCGCCCTGGGGTTCTGCCACCTGCTGACGGCCTGGGGCCTGCGCCCGGCCGCGACCGCGGGGCGGATGGCCTTGGCGGCCGGAGGCGTGTCGGCGCTGGCGGTGGCCGTGTTCCCGGCGCCGAGCAGCGGCGGTTCGCTGAGCCACGGTTCGGTGGCCGCCGTGGGATTCGCCGTCCTGGCGGCATGGCCCGTGCTGGCCGCCCGGGCCGGTACCGCCGTGCCGTGGGCCCTGCGCCCCTTCCCCTCCCTGGGGGCGACCGCGGTCATGGCGGCCGGCGCGGCCTGGTTCCTGATCGAGCTGCACCTCCATGGCGTGGCCGGTGTCGCCGAGCGCGCCGTGACGACCCTCCAGTCGGTCTGGCCCTTCGTGGTCGTCGTCTCCTGCCTGCGCGGATCCCTGCACGACGGGTGCCCGAGCTGACCGAGCGCTCCCGATGTGTTGACAGGTACGGACCAAAGCGCAACTCTGAGAGCGCTCTCAGAATCGGCCGAACGTCGAACGGAGGCAGAGCGTGTTGCGAACTCTCAGGCGCCGGGCCACGGCCGCGGGGCTGTCCCTGGCCACGGTCCTCGCCGGATCACTGCTGGCGACCGGAACGGGTGCGCCGGCCCATGCCGCCGTGCCGGCGACGATTCCTTTGAAGATCACCAACAATTCGTCCCGCGGCGAGCAGCTGTACATCTACAACCTCGGCACGGAACTCTCGACCGGACGGCAGGGCTGGGCCGACGCGGGCGGCACCTTCCACCCCTGGCCGGCCGGCGGCAACCCGCCGGCTCCCGCCCCCGACGCCTCGATCCCGGGCCCGGCGGCAGGGCAGTCGACCACGATCCGCATGCCGAAGTTCTCCGGACGCGTGTACTTCTCCTACGGTCAGAAACTGGTCTTCAAGCTCACCACCGGAGGCCTGGTACAGCCCGCCGTGCAGAACCCGACCGACCCCAACCGGAACATCCTGTTCAACTGGTCGGAGTACACGCTCAACGACTCGGGCCTGTGGATCAACAGCACACAGGTCGACATGTTCTCCGCTCCCTACGCGGTGGGAGTACAGCGAGCCGACGGCAGCACCGCCAGCACCGGACGGCTCAAGACCGGCGGGTACACCGGCTTCTTCAACGCCCTCAGGGGGCAGCCCGGAGGCTGGGCCAACCTGATCCAGACCCGTCCGGACGGCACCGTACTGCGTGCTCTGTCGCCGCTGTACGGTGTCGAGACCGGCGCCCTGCCGGCCACCGTCATGGACGACTACGTCAACCGCGTCTGGCAGAGGTACTCCACCTCGACCCTGACGGTCACCCCCTTCGCCGACCGGCCCGGCACCAAGTACTACGGCCGGGTCTCCGGTGGCGTCATGAACTTCACGAACAGTGCCGGCGCGGTCGTCACCAGCTTCCAGAAGCCGGACGCCTCCTCCGTCTTCGGCTGCCACGGAAGGCTCGACGCCCCGAACGACCAGGTACGCGGCCCGATTTCCCGCACGTTGTGTGCCGGATTCAACCGCGCCACTCTGCTGGTGAACCCCAACCAGCCCGACGCCGGCGCCACCGACTTCTACAAGGACAACGTCACCAACCACTACGCGCGCAAGATCCACGCCCAGATGGCGGACGGAAAGGCTTACGCCTTCGCCTTCGACGACGTCGGCCACCATGAATCGCTCGTCCACGACGGCAACCCCCGCCAGGCCTATCTCACGCTCGAACCCCTCAACTGACCAGTCCCCCCACGCCGCTGGTGCCACGAAGTGACGTGGCACCAGCGGCCTTTCGATGGACCTGACCGGATCCGTCGTCAACGCTGCCTCGACTCAGCAAAGTTGGCCGGTGTAGCCGGACCGTCGATTGCGTGAGCCTCATGGGCATCACGGGTGACTGCAAGCCCTGCCGAAACAAGGGGTGATCACGACGGCCGTGCCGGCCGCGGCCGGGGAACAGCCCACCGCGGAACAGATCATGGCCGACTGTGCCTCCGGAGAAGGCAAGTGCAGCTTCAATTCCCCGCAACTCGGCAAGGCCTATCTCGGTGAGCCCCGTCAGGTCTCCGAACTGCTCTTCAACTGCACCGAGTCACCTGCCTCCCAGTCGATGTCATGGGCCGACACCGTGGGCTCCTCCCATTCGGTGGGAGGCTCGGTCACGGTGGGCGGCGGCATCGAAGGCATCATCACGGCGAGCGTGACTGCGACCTACAATTACAGCTGGCAGAGCTCTCACACGGAGACGAGTTCCTTCACCGTGACCGTGAAGCCGGGAGAAGTGGGCTGGATCTCCCGTGCCCAGGTGATGCAGCAGATATCCGGCACGTGGCAGACCCACTACGACGACCCCAAGTGGGGCCACTACTACTGGTTCGTGCCCGACACCGTCACCGGCCCGGCCCCGAACGGCACGGACGGCAAGCACAGCGCGGTCGTGGTCAAGTCCCGCACGATGACGGCCGACGAGAAGAAGCTGTGCGTCGGCGGCTCCACCCGGAACAAGGTCTTCACCCGCAGCCGCTGATCCGGCCCGCCCTGGAAGTGGGGCTCGCCGTGGCTGCTTCGGGCCGCGACGGAAGACAGACGGTCACGCTGATCGGCCCCGCCGGATGGTTCTCGCCCGGCGGGGCCGAATGCAGGAGCGGGCGGGATGGGGTGCCCGCGGTGTCGTCACCGGCTCGCGGCGGCGGTCACGGTCGCGGGGTCCACCCCGGTCAACTCGACGATGCGGTGCGGTGCCACACCGGCGGCGAGTGCCTTCCCGATCAGGCCGTCCCGCCCGTCGGTGCAGTCACGGTAGGCGAGCAGCTCCTGCTCGACCCGGGCCAGCGGCTCCGGGACCATCTGGTGGCGCAGGCGGCTCAGCTCCTCCTCACTCAGCGGGACGGGCAGCCGTTCCGCTCCCTCGGGCACGGCGGCCGTCTCCTCCGGAGGCAGCAGGCGCAGGTGGGGTGAGGCCGGCGTGCTTCCCTGGGCATCAAGCCAGGCACGGACGGCGGGAGTTTCCATGCACGCGAGTTCACCGACGGCGGCCGGCGACACACCGAGCTGCGCGGACGCGTCGTCAAGCAGGAACAGGTAGGCGTCGTCGGTCATCCTCGGCTCCTTCTCCACAGTGTGTTGAACGACATCCCATTACCCCGCCGAGCCCGGATTACCGCCGGATCGCAAGGCACTCAATCGAGTGAGACGGCACGGCGCCGGGTCTCGGTGATGTGGAGGTCTATGTACGAGGCGAGAGTCAGCGCGTCCCGGGGTTCGTCGGCCTGGAAGGCGACCCGGCGCAGCAGGAGGACATCGTCGAGGGCGATGCCTTCGCGGGCGAGGACGAAGAGCAGGGTGAGGAAGGCGCAGCGGGCGTTGCCGTCGTCGAAGGGGTGGAAGAAGCAGACGTCGAGGTAGGCACGGGCGGCGCGAGCAGTCAGGGGGAGGGGCCGGTCGGCGTCGCGTGCGCTCTCCGTCAGGCAGGCATCCAGTCGGCCCTCGATGCCGGGGGTGATGCCGTAGCGTTCCCGGCCGCCCTTCGCGAAGGCAGGCCTGCTGCGCAACGACGGGGGCTGCGGGGTGCTCAGGACGTGCTGCTGCCAGCGCTGCAGCAGGGCGAAGTCGAGGCGGGCGCCGCGTGCGGCGTCGGCCCGCAGCACTTCCAGGGCGGCGAGCAGGCCGTGGGCCCGGGCCGGGTCAAGGGCACCGTCGAAGCCGCGGATGTCTTCCGCCGCGCCGTCGCGACACGGGGTCACCGGTCCGTTCACGCCACTGCCCCGGGCCTGCTGCCACGGCACGCCCTCACGCACCGCGAGCCAGCGCTCGAGGTGGTCCGGCAGCGGCTCGGCGGACTGCGCGCGGTCGGCCGGCCGCAGGGACCGCGCGAGCCGCTCCGCGACATCGTCGACCAGGGTGTGGTCAGGACCGGTCCAGCTCTCGAAACGTCCGCCGATCGCGCGGTCGACCAGCTTCCCGGCGACATCGGCCGCGACGTTCCAGCGGTCGAGGAACCAGGTGAGTACCTGTCGGCAGTGCCCGTGCCAGCCGCTGCCGCACCCGGTGCGGTCGGTCACCTGAAGGATCAGGTTGCGGGCCGCCCGGTCCCACAGGATCCGGTCGTCCTCGACGGTGCGCAGGTCCAGCGGGTACGCCTCGATCCATCCGGCGAGACTTTCGAGCCATGCACGCCATTCACACAGCGCCGCGACGACCCGGGTGAGCGTCTCCTCGGGGGTGGTGATCGAGTCGCGCGGGCAGCACCAGTGCCCGACCGGTCCGCCGTCGAAGTCCCCTTCGTCGTGCGACCAGCGCCAGCCCGCTGCCCAGCGGCCGTAGTGCTCCACCAAGGCGTGCGACATGGCATCGGCCCACAGCGTGGCCTCGTCCCGGTCCCAGGTGCTCATCGCCGGGTCGGCGAAGGGGACGTCCGGCCGACGTGGCACACACCGGGCCGGACCGAGCGAGTGAACGACCTGTGCCGCCGACGCGGCGTCGAAGGGGTGGCGGGCGGGGTCCACCTCGTCCCAGCTCAGAAACCCAGGGGCCAGCGCAGGTATCACCGCGCCAGCCTGCCACACCCGTCCCGGGCTCGATCAAGCGATTTGCTGACGGAGCCGCACCGACCTCCGTGCGTGCGGGCAAGTGGCCCGTCCGCCGGTCCGCCCCGCTCAGATCCCGGCCCCGACGGTCTCCCAGCCTGCTTCCCCACCTTCCGGGGTGGTCTCCCAGGGGCGCGGGCCGGTGCCGTCCGTCCATGCCTCCAGGGCCTCCCGGTTCACGCACACGATCCCGCACTGCTCGGCGTACTCCACCGCCGGCGCCGTGAAATCGCTCGTGCAGACCAGTACGGCGACATCGGCCTCGTGCACGGTGAAGCATGTGCCCCCGAAGCGCTGCAGGTCCTGGGATCCGACCCGATGCGCCTCGCCGTAGTGCTTGCACTGGAGGACGATCCGGCGTCCGTCGGGCGTCACGGCCAGGACGTCGGCGCCCAAGTCCCCGGCTCCTCCCACGACTTCGACCTCGGTGCAGCCGTCGCGTTCGCAGAGTCCGGCGATCGCCTCCTCGAACTCCTCCGGCGTCAGGGCGTCGTGGTCGACGGCCACGGCGACGGTGTCGGCGGGAGCGGGGGCGGACGCCCGCTGAGTGGGGACCGCGGGAGCTTCCAGCACCTCGGCCGCTTCCCTGGCCGCCTCGTCGAGCGCTGTGGCGGCCCGGCGTGCCACTCCCGCCAAGCGATAGCGGCGCCGCAGGCCCAGGTAGCCTGCGACAGCTATCACGACCAGCACGAACATCCAGGCGGGACGCCGCTCGACGGCGCCAGCCGCCACGCGAGCGGCGAGTCCCAGGACCATCACGAGTACGGCGAGAAACACGAAGAACAGGGCCGTCGACCGAAGATCGAACCCATAGCGGCGCCGCTTCTCAAACGGCTTACGACGCGTAGGCGTTGTCACGACATCCCCCCTCATCGGAGCCCTCCTCATGGGGACGACAGCAAGATCACCCCCACCGTCTTCCCAAGATCACCACCTTCATGAGGGCACCGGCGTCGACGCACCGGCACCGCGGCAAGGGAAAGGGGAGCGCAGGAAGCGACTCGAGCGATGCCAGGGATTGCCGCGGCAGGCCCGCACACGGACGCAGCGGGATAGGGTTGAGCGTATGGGAGACGCACGTTCGACCGGTCCGACGGGCTTCAGGTAGCCCGCCAGGAGACGCCTGGCGGTTGCTGCGATCGGAGCCCCCGTGACACGCACCGCCCACCATCTGCCCCCTTCACTCGGCCGAAGTGCACACGACCGCCCGTCAAAAGCCCCCTGCCGTTCGGCGGTTCTCCACGGCCTGAGGTACAGCGCGCGCAGCTTCACCGATGCGGCGCGAGAGTCCCGAAGGCCTCAACCTCGCCCGGTCCGTCGCACGGTGGAGGTCTACTCGTTCGCTCGGCGCCGGAGGGACCGCTCCATCGCCGAGTGGTCCGCACTGGAGGAACGCCGGGCGCGGCAGCGGCTGCGGACCCAGGTGGGGACTCTGATGGGGCTGGTGCATGCCGGCGTCGACGAAGTCGCCCTCGAAGCCGCGGACTCGGTGGACATCCCGCCGACGCGTCATCGGCGCAGCTCGCTCTGGCACGCATAGTCGCCGCCACACGGCCACCACGACGGGCAAGTCCTTCCTACTGGTGACAGCGCAGGAGGGCGGCGACGTCGTCGTGAGTGGGACTGTTTCGGCAAGGGCGCCGGTTCGTCCTGAGGGAACGCGGTGACAACGGCAGGCCGGCCGAGATGTCGACGGCGGTCACGCGCCCCTCGTGTCGGTTGGCCCCAGTCCTGCCAGGCCTCCACGGCTCGGCACTCGAGGTTGCGGTTCCGGCAGACCCCGGGCGGTCGAAGACGTGCCGAACCCCCGGCCGACGGTGTCCGTCTGCCGGGGGCGTTCGGTGCGGCGTCAGTTCGAGAAGGGGACGGCGTCGGCGGGATCGGCGTGCCAGTTGGTGGCGACGGGCCGGTCCACCGTGGCGGTCTCCGGAAGAGTGAGGGTGACGGCGTTGGTCTCGTCGCCGGCGACGGACAGGTGCAGGAAGTCGAACTGCTTGCCGTGATCGCCGTTCGTGGTCTTGGGGTTGATACCGGCGTACGCGGCGGTGGAGCCGGACAGGGTGACCCGCTCGCCGACGCTGTGCTCGGCCGGCGCCACCTCGGTGTCGGCGGAGGAGCCGAAGGAGGCGGAGGGGAAGACGCCTTCCAGGTAACAGGTGATGCCCGGCTTGGCCTTGGCGGTGACGAGGAAGTAGCCGCCCGCCTGCGTCTTCACGCTGACCTTGAAGCTCAGGTCCTTCGTTGCGCAGGCCCGCACGGCGTTGCTCCGGCCGTCGGTCGTGGCCGCGGCCGTGGTGGTCGCGGTGGCGGTGACGGCCAGTGCGGCGACCGCGGCCAGGGCGAGGCGGGCGGAGGGGGCGGCAAAGCGCGAACGCATCGTGATCTCCATGGTGCGAAGTGGGTTGCCCAGCGGGTTGCTTGGACGGCCTCAGCCTCTTCCGTGTTTCGTCCCATCCGCCACAACACGCGGTCGGTTCGGGACGCCGGAACGCTGGAACGCGTCTGACCAGCACAGACGCCTGCAGCCTGGAACGGTGCACCGGGACGCGGAGGGTGGAGGGAAAGGGCCTTCGACCACCGAGCAGGCCAAGAGCCGGCAGCCAACTGCCACTGTCAGGAGGGTTCTGCGTAGTGGGCCGACATCGCGGCGGCCCGGTCGCGCAGGGAGGCGCGCAACGCCACCGGGGTCAGTGCTTCCGCGTCCGTGCCGAGCCGCCACAGCGCCCACTCGGCGTGTCGTAGATCCTCGAACGTCACCTCCAGCCGCAACCAGCCGTCGGCATCGCGTTCTGCGGCGCGTACCGCTACCGCACTGCTCAGCAGTTCCTCTCGCCGCCCCGGGAGCACCCGCACCCGCACGGCGATGTGATCAGTGGACAGAAACCGCGCGCAGCGTTCCCGCCAGACCCGGTCCAGATCGACCTGACTCTGCCGCTGTGCCGGTTCGGGCAGCTCTTCGGCGGCCAGGACCCGCGACAGCCGGTAGGTGCGGTCCGCGCCGGATCTCGTGGCCAGCAGATAACCCCGGTCGCGTACGGTGACCAGGCCGATCGGATCCACTGTGCGCCACTGCGGCGTCCGGGCCGTGGCGGCGTAGTGGATGCGCAGCTTGTGTCCGGCGAGCACCGCGCGACGAATCTCGATCATCGTCGTGCCGGGCACGTCCTCCGTGGCCGGCCGACGTGAGAGCAGATCGGTCTCCGGCTCGACGAGAAGGCGCCGGGCGGCGTCGTTCGCGGTGGCCCGATGGCTCTCGGGCAGCGCGTCAGCCACTTTGCGCAGCGCCGAAGCGAGCGCCGGACCGAGGCCGAACGCCTGCTCGCCGCGCCCCGATCCGGTGGTCAGCAGAGCAAGGGCCTCGTCGTGGTTCAGCCCGGTGAGCTCGGTCCGGAAACCGGGCAACAGCGCGAACCCGCCGTGCCGTCCGCGTTCGGCGTAGACCGGGACGCCGGCCGCGGACAGCGCCTCGATGTCGCGCAGCACGGTACGGGTGGACACCTCCAACTCGCGGGCCAGCGTCTCGGCGGTCAACCGACCGCGCTGACGCAGCAGCAGCACCAGCGATACCAGCCGATCGGCGCGCATGGAAGAACCGTATCGAATACATGACCGAGGGTGTCGTGATTTCTCGGCAGGCTCATGAGCACCGACGTCGTTGAGGGCGGCTACCGCCCCGACGGACGCACGTGATCCCGTGACTCGAACGGAGCTGATGTGGCAGTGGAACGAACAGCGGTCAACCCGGTGACGTGGTCGATGGCGATGGGGTTCAACCAGGGCGAGATCGTCTCAGGTCACACCCGGACCCTCTACTGCTCCGGGCAGACCGCGATGAGTGGCGCAGGCAAGCCATGCCATGACGGTGACATGGCCGCACAGCTGGCGCTGAGCCTCGACAACGTGGAGGCCGTGCTCGGCGAGGCCGGCATGTCCCTCGCGAACCTCGTCCGGCTCAACGTCTACACCACCGACGTCGATCTGCTGCTCCCGCACTACGGCGTGCTGGCGTCGCGGCTGGGCGCCGCCGGAGTGGCACCGACCACCACGCTGCTCGGGGTGACACGGTTGGCCGTCCCCGGCCAGATGGTCGAACTCGAGGGGACCGCCGTCGCGTGACGCGACCTCGCCGCCGCAGCTGCTCGTGCCGGACGAACCGGCACGAGCAGCGGGCAGATGGGTGATGTCCGATGCTCCACTTGGTGACAATCGGCGTCTACGGCTTCGACGGCGAGTCCTTCCTGCAAGTGCTGCGCCACGCCGACGTCCGTCTTCTGTTCGACGTCCGTCAGCGCCGCGGCGTTCGGGGACCCGAGTACGCCTGGGCGAACTCGCTCCGGCTTCAGGCGGCCCTCGCTCACGCCCGGATCGCCTACGAGCATCACCCCGAGCTCGCCCCGACCACCGAACTCAGGCGGCTCCAGTACGCCGAGGACGACCGCCTCGGTGTCGGCAAGCGCTCGCGCCACGAGCTTGCCGCCGAGTACACCCGCCGCTACACCACCGAGATCCTCGACCGCGCCGACCTCACGCCGATCGTGTCGGCGCTGCCGAGCAGCGGAACAGCGGCGCTGTTCTGTGTCGAGCGCGATCCGGAGGCATGCCACCGCTCGCTGATCGCCCAGCGGTTGGCCGAGCGGCACGGCGTCACGATCGAGCATCTGCGCCCGTGACGGGGACCGAGCCCGATGCCTGAGGGGGAGTGAGCCCGATGCCCGGCACGGTCGCGGAGGCGGCCCGGGAGTGGGCGGAGCGCACCGGGGAGTCGTGGACGGGGGTCACGCCTCCCCGGTGACGCTGCCGCGAAGATCGCTGTGCGGCCGCCGATCGCGACGGTCCGGGAGCGGTCGGCGGGCTTGTGGGTTCTGGTGGGTACGCGAGACCTTTGAGGTGATGCTGCCGGTGCCGTCTGCTGGAGGACCTTGGTGACCGATCCTGCGCCCGCGTCGCTGCCCGCCCCGCCCTACTACGCCGTGGTGTTCACCGCTCTGCGGACCCCCGGCGACAACGGCTATGCGGAGACGGACGAGCGGTTGATGAAACTGGCCGCCGACCAGCCAGGGTTCCTCGGCGTCGATGCCGCACGCGGCGCGAACGGCCTGGGGGTCACGGTGTCGTACTGGAGGGACGAGGCCTCGATCGCCGCTTGGCGGGAACACGCAGAGCACACACTGGCCCGTGCGCGCGGCCGCGAGCAGTGGTACGCCTCGTTCTCGCTGCACGTGGCAAAGGTCGAACGGGCCTACGGCCATACCCGCCCGGCGGATGTGTGAGTGGCGCCGCGCCACCCGGGTCGCCGACAGGCGCGGCGTGTGGAAGCCTCCGCGGGCATGTCACTCGGTCACCGTGTCGCCATGACGGTGGGCCACCCTCCACTCGCCGTCCTCACGGCGGTACACCTGGGTGGCCCGCAACGTGTAGGTGCGTGGTTCCCCGTCGACGGAGGCGGAGGTGTGCTCGAGACCGGCCGTGTAGGCCATGTCTCCTGAGACGTCGTACGCCTGCAGCTCGAACACGTACGACGTGCAGTCGGAAAAGCTCCTCCCGAGGGTCCTGAAGAGCCTGTCCAGCTCCTCTTGCCCGTGGGCGCTGCGCCATGCCCCCAGGACACTCACGGGCTCGTGGCGCGACCAGAGCGCGCGGCGGGGAGCCGCATCACCGTTGTGCAGTGCACGCTCCGCCTCGTACAGAGCGGTCCTGACCCACTCCAGGAATTCGTCACGATCGGGCATACGCTCATCATGGCCCCGGCGTACGAGATGCCCGCGCATTCGACCGGTGGCCGCGGTCGCTCCGCGTCCGCGTTGTCAGTGGTGGCTGAGAGGCTGGACGGATGAACGGCGACGAGCAACTGCTGCGCGGCCGGGTCTACGGCCACGACCACGACGACCCCGATCCGGGCCCGCGCTCCGGTCGGACCTATGCCCAGCTCATCGGAGGGCCGCTGGACGGGCTGCTGCTGGACGTCACGGGTTGGACGCCGGACGAGATCGGCACGGGGGCCGCCCTGCCCACCGAACTCGGACAGTTCCCCGACGGCCGCGCGCTGTACGACCCCGGCCCCGGCGCACCACGCACACCGGGCCCCGGAGTGACGTGCCGCTTCCACTACCGCGGGGACGCTCCCTGACCGCTCCCGACCACGGCGGGACGTCGAGGCGTAGGCGTCAGCTCTCGGCCAGGGTGCGGCCGAGACATCCTGGACAGGAGGCGGTGCAGGCCTCCGGGCCCTCACCCCCACGGGACCGCGATCACTTCCTGCAGCTGCTCACCCCCCTGCCGGACCCTCTGAGGCCCGGCATGGTCGACCTTGGTCAGGGCTTCGTAAAAGACCACCACCGGCGGTGCGGCTCGTGTCAGGATGCTCGGCATGCCTGATCGCGCGTTGAGCTTCGGAGCGGTGGCGGAAGCGTACGAGCGGTTCAGGCCGGGGTATCCCGTGGAGCTGTTCGACAAGGTGATGGAGTACGCGGGCCATCCGGTCCGGACCGCCCTCGAGATCGGCGCCGGGACCGGCAAAGCAACCCGGCTCTTCGCTCGGCGGGGGGTCGTGGTCACCGCGACGGAGCCCGACCGGTCGATGCTCGCCGAGCTGCGCAAGCACGTACCGGCCACCGTCGGGACGATGCAAGCCGCCTTCGAGGACCTGCGACCGGGCGAGCGGTACGGGCTGGTCTACGCGGCCGCCGCGCTGCACTGGACGAACCCCGAGGGCCGGTGGTCACGCATTGCCGCGCTGCTGGAGCCGGGTGGCGTGTTCGCCTCGTTCGGCGGCCCGTTCCGGCTGGCCGACCCGGCCGTGGAGGAAGCCGTTCGTGCGGCGAGAGCACCGTTCTTGGAGAGCGACGAGATACCGTCGCCCGACGGGACGCCTCCGGAACATGAGATGCAGTGGCCGGGTACCGAGCTGCAGCGGTCCCAGTGGTTCACCGACACTCAGCAGTCCACGACCGAACGGCGCTTGACGACGAGCGCGCGCGACTACCTCGGACACCTCTCCACCGTCTCGGCCTATCTCGTCCTGCCGGCCTCGCAGCGAGAGCAGGTGTTCAACCGGATCATGCGGGTTCTTCCGAACCGGGTCGAGATGACCGCCGACATCACCGTCCATCTCGCGCGTCGACGCCACGAGGATTGATCACGACCGCAAGCCGCCGGGGTTCACCGGTGCGCGCCAGCGACTGATAGCCTGCGACCTTCGCCGGTCACCCGGTCGGAGTCCCTCGGCAGGTTGCCATGTCTCGCCACCAGCAGCAGCTCATGACAGCGCTCGACGCCCTGGATGGCGCCTTCGCCTCGCAAGAGCCCTTCCCCGTGGCCGGGTGCACGCACTGCTACGGCGCGAAGGATCTGGCCGAACTCTCCGGACCCCTCGACCTGATGTCCGACGACCTGGTGTCCGCCGTCGCAGCAGAGGTCCCCAGTCACTGGGACGACTTCCCGCGTCTCTACCGCCGCCTCACCCCCCGCATCGTCCGCGCCGCCGTCACCGGCCGGCTCCATGTCGACGAGAACCTCATCGCCTCACGCCTGCGCGAAGCGGGCTGGACCACCTGGGACGCGCCCTTGGCGCAGGCACTTCACGAGGTCTGGTCCGCCTGGTGGCGAGCCACCCTGCACACCAGCCCGAGCCCCGTCTCCGTCAGGGAGACCCTCAGCCTCATCACCGTCGCCACGGGCACCCTGCGCCCCTGGCTGGACACATGGACCGCCACCCGCGCCCCGGCCGCCGACACACAACTGGCCGACTTCATCGACGACGTGTTGATCGAGTACGAGATCACCGACCTGCACATGGGCTTCTACGACGAGTACGACGCCTCCAAGGAACTGCTGAGCTGGCTCCTGAACGACGTGCGCGACCGCGCCGACGACACTCGTCTCGATGACCCGTACCTCCTCGAACACCACTGGGCGGGCAATGATCTCCATCAGGCGGGATGAACTCAGCACATTCTGCCGTGAACATGAACGATCTTGGGAGGCATGCTGGTGTGCACGGTGGATCACGAGGCCGCAGCGGTGACCGCGACAGCGGCTCTGACGGCGGCCTACCCGCACCTGACGCAAGAGACTGCTCCGCATCCGGCACTGGAAGGGTGCGAGGACGTGGAGTGGTCGTCCGTTCCTGGCTGCCCGGTCGACGTGCCGGTCGTCCTGCGCGGGCTGCTCGATCCAGATGCGGCCGAGATGGCCGAACGAGCACTGGACTGGCTCGTGATGTCGGGACCGATGTCCATCAGTGCCACGATGCCGGCGGTCGTCCCGTACCTGCTGCGACTGGCCGCCGATCCATCGACTCCGCGCCGCGACGAGCTGTTCGGGATCGTGCTCGTGGCCGCCGCCCTGTCCGCACCGACCGATCCGGACAGCCCGTGGGACATGGCGGTCAGCGGCCCCGAGGAGGACCACCCTGAACGGGCCCTGTGCCGCGCGGCATTCGTCGCCGACGCGGCATGGGTGCGACGACTCCTGGCCGACGACGAACTGCTGGCCGGCCTCCACTTGGGCGAGGACGAACGGGCCATGCTGATCGAGGCGGCTGGACTGCAGAGCGCAGAGCAACCCGGGCAGGCCGTCAGCCCGGCCCGTGCTGCGAGGTCTCCAGAAGGGAGGTGATGGTGGCGTGCCATCGCTCATCGGCCGTCGCAGGGTCCTCCGTGCTGGTGACCTGCACGGGCTCGTAGCGGGGTGAGTAGCCGGCGAACACGAAGAAGCGATCGACCACGTGTGAGTTGAGACTCCATGGCGTGTCCCGCGAGAGCCATGTCTCATGGAGCTCATCGAGGTAGGCGCGATCGCCCTGGCACAGGCCGAACAGCGTTCGGCTCGTCCATTCGCGCCAACCTCGAAGGCCCGACGCGGTCCGGATGACGCTGTCGGTCTGGGCGATGACGTCCCGGGCCGCGGCGGCGTCGTCCGCCCGGCAGATCAGCTTGGCGGCGAGGGCGGTGCGCATGGTGAGCGTTTCGCCGTACCGGTCGGCCTCGGAGAGAACGGCATCGCACTCGTCCACCGTGCTGCGGCCCATCAGGGTTCTGCGCCACAAGGCCGTCGCGTCGTTGTCCAGCGCCAGCTGGTGCTTGCCCCGCTCACGGAGGTAGGCGCCGCGGGTCACCGGCCCGACGACGGATTCGTCCAGGAGGCCACGGACGTAGGCCAGGTCGCTCTTGATGCGCACCGCCGTGGTGGGATCGACGAGGGGGTAGTCGGACAGGTGCCGGTGCAGGGCGGCGAAGTCACCCTTGGCCTGCAGTCCGCGCGCGACCTGGTAGCGCAGGAACTGCGACTGCGGGTCCTCGGCCAGCAGACCCTTCAGCAACCGCAGGGAGGAGCCGAAGGCGGAGCGGTTTCTGTGCAGATAGGCCAGCCGCAGCTCTGCACGGGCTCGGACATCGGCTCGCAGGGGCCCCGTGAGGAACTCTTCCAGGCAGGCGATCCGCCGCAGCCCGGCTCTGCCGTGACGCCACGCTTCGAACATGCCGGACAGCTGGCCCATCCAGGTGTCATGCGCGGGAGGCGGCAACCGTTCGGCGGTCCGGGCGAAACCCGGCAGGTCGGTGAGGGCGTCGGCCAGCCAGGGGGCGATCAGGTCGTGCTCCGCACACAGCCCGGCTGCGAGTTCCAGTACGTCCAGCCGTCGGTTGCTGTCTCCCAGCAGCGCCCTGCTGCGCCGCCCGAGGGTGTCCACGAGTCGCCGGGCCATGGCCGTACGGTCGTCGGGTGCCCACGCTCCGGGCTCGGTGACCGGCTCGTGGGCGATGGCCGCGCGGACCGCGTCGTGCAACCGGTAGGGGAACAGCGGGTGGTCGTCCCGGGTGACCAGCGTGCGCCCGCAGAATCGGTGCGTGTCCCCGAGCAGCCCGTCCGTGGCCTGGTTGATGAGGTCCTCGTCGAAGCGGGGGACGAGGCTGGCGGCACGAGCGATCTCGCGTTCCCTCTCGGGGAGGTTGGCGAAGACCCGGGTGGCGAGTTCCGGCAGGGGGCCGCCGAAAGCCGCCGCGGTGAGCGGATCCCCGTGCCCGGACCGGGCGATGGACAGGGACAGGCTGAGGTACAGGGGGAGGCCGTGTGCCCCGCTGCGGATACGGGCGATGACGTCGGGCGACAGCTCCGGATTGCCCGCCGTCCCCGACGCGGTGCGCAGGTACTGCTCGACATCGGTGTCGGAGAGCTTGCCCACGAGATGCTGCCGGGGGTCCTCCTGCGTCTCCAGCCGCAGACCCGGCCAGGTCTGCGGCCCCGTCGCCGGAAGGAGCTGGTTGAGATGAGGGGAATCCCAGTCCAGCCGGTTGCGGGACGTGACCACCCACAGCACTCCCGGCGTGAGGTGCACGATGCGGTTGAACAGACGTTCCTGGGTACGGTCGTAGTCCTGGACGTACTCGGCGGCGTCGGCGAAGGCCACGGCGACGGGCCGCCTGTCGGCGGCAAGGTTCTCCAGGTCCCACGACAGCAGCCCGGCCAGCGTCGCCGCGACATAGTCCGACGGGTCCTGCTGCGTCTGGTTCATGATGTGGACGAGTGGCTCGCACCGGCGCAGGGTGCGGTTGCGGAGCCGGTTTTCCCGTACCGCCTCCACGATGCGGATCCCGGTGCGGACCGTCAGAGGGCCGAGTCCGAAGCTCGCCCCGGCATCACTGAGCGTCTCATTGAGGGTGTCGGTGATCTGCCCTCGCACATCGAATCCGCCGGCCGACACGTCGGGCAGTGCTGTTCCCGGGCGGGCCAGCGACCACCAGGCGGCCAGGCCGAGGTCGAAGGCGGGAAACCGACGTCCCCGGGCGGCGACCGCCGCGCGCAGACGCAGCACGATGTCCACCGCGTTGACGACCCGGCTGCCGTGGAAGTCGATCCGCACCGAGTGCAGCGGGCCCTCGGGCGGGACGTTCCCCGACCAATCCCCGGGATCGGGCAACTCGTCCCGCGCCCACGACTCCAGGCGCCGCGACAGCTCCGTCTTGCCGATGCCGCCGACGCCGTAGAAGGACATGACGTTCCGGCGAGCGGCATGGCCCAGGGTCGCGGAGCCGGCGCGGACGCGTTCGCCGTGCACACGCAGTGCTGTGGCGAAGGCCGTGTACTCGTCGACCCGGTTGGTGAACAACTCCGTCGCGGAGTACCGGGGATCGAAGATCCGGTCAAACTCGCTCACAAGCCCCCGCCCCCCCTGCCGGACGCCCCGGCCCCTCCATGGCAACCCTTAACTATGACCCACCCGCCAACGGGTCAGGAGCGATTCCATCTGATCCGAGCTCGATGGCGCCCTCGGGAATGCTCGTATGACCGAGGGCTGATAGGCGGCGCGGATCGGGGTACCTGCGTCGGCATGGCTTCCCAAACTGATCACGCTGAGTCCGTACGAGCCCTGCGGCAGCTGCGCCGGATGCGCACCTTCTACGCCGGGGGAGCCGTCCTGTGGGCTGTTTCGGCCGCATCGGTGGGATGGGCCGACCCGGGAAGCAGGCAGATGTGGGTCTCGGTGGTGCTCCTGGTGGTGTTCGCCTCCCTGCTGGCCATGACGTCCCTGTGGCTGAGGCGCAACCAGGCCGACCAGACGGACGAGCCCGTACACCACGCGGCTCCGCGCAGGGCGGCGTGGCGTCGCCACGCAAGCGCCTGAGGCAGACCGCCGGGGCTACCGCCGCACGAGAGGTCGATGCAGCGTGGGGCGGTAGACGAGCTCCTGGATGTGACTGTCGAGCGTCCGGTGCTCGACCAGCTCCAGGTCGAAGTCCGCCGCATCCCGGAAGACCGGGTCCAGCCCGGTCCGACCGGTGATGACGGGGAAGAGGGTCACCTGCAAGCGGTCGACCAGGCCGGCGGCCATCAGCGCCCGGTTCAACGACAGGCTGCCGTGCGAACGCAGCGGCACATCGGACTCCTCCTTCAGCCGGGCGACGACGTCGACGGCGTCACCGTTCGCGACGGTCGCGTCCGGCCAGTCGAGGGGGCCTTCGAGCGTCCTCGACACCACCGTCGTCGGCAGGTTCCTCATCCGCGTCACCCAGGGGTCTCGCACGTCGGACTCCTCGGTGCTCGTGGCCAGCATCCGCACGAAGGCCCGATAGGTGTTGGCCCCGTAGACCATCCGCTGCTCCTCGCTGTACTGGGCGAGGCGGTGGTCGAGCAGCTCGGGTCCTTGCCTGCCCCAGTAGCCGGTCCAGTCGGCGCCGGCGGCGCCGTAGCCGTCGAGGCTGGAGAAGACGTCGAAGGTGTAGGTGGCGGCCATGTAGATCTCCTTGCGAGCGGTTGATCGGTGTGCGGACGAACCGGCGCTGACTCCGGGTTGGTCTCGGCGACCGTTGCACCCACGGACCCGGCGCGCTCGCAGAACTCATCGCCCTGACCACCACACGTGGTCTCGAACCCCTCGAACGGCGGAAGACACGCGAAGCACCCGCACTCCCGGCCCGTGCCTGAAAACGGCTTCGCGATCGACTCCTGATCCGGGCATGATTCCCACCGTGCACGGGGCAGGGAGCAGCGCGGACAGGGACGGTACGCCCTGACGGAGTCGGAGCACGGCCATGTCTGGGGCGTCTGTGACGAGGTGGAGGGACTCTTCAGGGAGCCGAGGCGCGCCCTCTACGAAGTCCTCGACTGGCTGCCCGACGATGCCGAGGTGCGTGGCTGGGTCGGATGCCGCGTGTGGCTCGTACCGGAGGACGGGACGCTCGACCCCTGGCTGCTGGAAGACGCGGAGAGTCTCGGCCGGCAGCCGCGATCGAACGCCCTCGTCCTCATGGGAACGGACGACTCCATGGGCCCGCCGGAGGGACACCGGGGCCCGGTACGTCTGCATGACGAGTACCGGTGGCTGGGATCGTGCCGGGAGTTCGCCCGTGTCCTGCCCGACGAGCAGGCTGCCCCCCCGCTCATCCTGCGCGGCCTCTCGCCCAGCAGCCGGCTGCGGCAGGCCCTTGCGAAGGGCGCTCGACGCGCCCTGGACCTGGACCAGGCCTGGCTGGAGATACGGGACGACCACGGCCGGCCGCTCACCGACCGGCTGCTGCGGCCCAAGGTCCGCGCCTGGCGCCCGTCCTCCCACGGGCCGGATCTGATCGACCTGGAACTCGACGAAGAGCTCGACAGGCCCGTCCCCGGATACGCCCGCCCCGTCTTCGACCGCTGGCTCGGCGGTCCGCCGGAGACACCCGGGGCCTGGGCGGGCCTGGACACCCGGGAGCGCGAGGCGTGGCTCGAACTGGTCCGCGATCGAGGCTGCCGGCTCGACCACGAGAGCCACCCTGCCGGAGGCGTGTACGAGCTGGATGGCCGACAACGTCACCGACCGGCCGAGCCTCTTCCTGGCACTCGGCGAGGCCGTCAACGGGCCGGGTGGCTACTTCGGCGGCTGCGTGGACGCACTCGCGGACTGCCTGCGCGGCCATTTCGGATACACGGCCCCCGCAACCCTGCTCTGGCGGGACGTCGAACCGCACGGGAGCATCTGTCCAACGTCCTGACAGCGGACGGCGAACCGTACGACCTGGTCGCCCTGGTGCTCGACGTCCCGGCCGAGGGCCGGATGCGCGTCGTCCTCGAGTGACCCACGTAGGTCCATCCGAGACCCACATACCACCCCCTCCGGTACGGCGGCGGAGACAGGAAGGGCCGCAATCCGCTTGCCGACGGCCCTCGCCCCACGGCACTGTGCGCGTGACGAGTTTCGCAGCACCCACGCTTCAGGAGGCAGCTGGTGGTCGCGACGAATCGTCAGGTGGCTCTCCTCGGGGGAGGCTTCTCGACGGACGAGGACGGTCTGCTGGACGACTGGCTGCTCGACCACGCGAGGGGTGACCGCCCCAAGGTGTGCTTCGTCCCTACGGCCAGCGGCGACGCGCCCGCATACATCGATCAGTTCTCGCGGGTGTTCGAGTCGCGCGACTGCGAGCCCTCCGTCCTGCCGCTGTTCCGGCGAGAGCTGGACGACGAGGCTCTGCGGACGTTCCTGCTCGGCCAGGACGTCGTCTACGTCGGCGGTGGCAACACCGCGAACCTGCTGGCGGTGTGGCGCGCGCACGGAGTCGACCGGATACTGCGCGACGCCTACGACCGCGGGACGCTGCTGTGCGGAATCAGCGCCGGGGCCAACTGCTGGGCCGAAGGCTCGCACACCGACTCCTTCGGCCCGCTGACATTCCTGCGGGACGGACTGGGCCTCCTGCCGGGGTCGACATGCCCGCACTACGACAGCGAACCGGGACGCCGCACTTCCTACCGGGAGAGACCGGGCTGCCGGAATGCGGGGTCGAGGAGCGGGCGCTGCCGTGTCGACTGCTTGCCGGTTCCAGCTGACGCGCAGCGGGGACGTATTCCGGCTCGGCCAGGGATCTGCTCGGCCGAGAGGTGCCGATCACGCTCTCGTGGGTACACGCGCGGCATGTCCGAAGTGATCCAAGCAGGTGGTTGGGGGTTGCTGGCAGGAAGTGCTCTCCTGCTGGGAGCGGTGATCGGCTACGGGATGCACGTGTCGCAAAAGGTCATCGCGCTGGTGATGGCCTTCGGTGCCGGCGTGCTTCTCTCGGCCGTCTCCTTCGAACTGGTCGGCGAGGCCTACGAACAGGGCGGACTGGTTCCGGCGGCTGTGGGGACGCTGGCCGGAGCCGCGGCCTACACGGGAGGCAATCTCTGGCTGGCCGGCCGAGGCGCTCGCCATCGCAAGCGGTCGGGCCATCACACCGACCAGACGCAGCCGTCCGAGGAGCAACAGAGCGGCTCGGGCGCGGCGCTGGCGCTGGGCGCCCTGCTGGACGGAGTGCCCGAGTCGGCGGTGATCGGCGTCAGCCTGCTCAACGGTGGGGCAGTCAGCCTCGTGACCGTCGCGGCCGTGTTCATCAGCAACATCCCGGAAGGTCTGTCCAGTTCGGCTGGAATGAAGAAGTCCGGGCGCGGCAAGGGATATGTCTTCGCCGTGTGGGGTGCCATCGCGGTCGCGAGCACCGTGTCCGCCATGCTCGGGTACGCCGTTCTGGGTGGCTTCTCGTCCACGGTGATCGCGGGCGTGACGGCCGTGGCCGCCGGTGCGATCCTGGCCATGATCGCCGACACCATGATCCCCGAGGCGTTCCAGGAGGCTCAGCTGGCGATCGGCCTGGTCACGGTCAGCGGCTTCCTGGTCTCCTTCGCGCTGTCCCACGCCTGACGTCACCTCCTCGAACGGCTCGCATGTGCGGGTCGGACTGATACAGCTGCCACAGCGGCCGGTGACGTCAGCGGATCGGACCCCGCGTCAACGCGTCTACGGCTGCCTCGCCACCGCCCTACTGCCGCCGCTCTACGTTCTTCACCAGCCGATCGTCGTCTTGGGCATGCGGAACTGAACCGGCGTTCGCTCAGCAGCGTCGCCCTTGCGCGGTCCGGGCCTCCAAGGCGCGCAGGACGGCCACCATGTCCTCGTCGCCATGGCCCTGCTGGACGGTCTCGTCGTACAGGGCGTGACACACGTCGAGGAGCGGGGACGTCAGGTCTGCCGCGCGGGCGGCGTCGGCGATCAGGCGGTTGTTCTTCAGGACGTCCGCGGCGGCCGCCTGGACGGAGAAGTCGCGCTCCAGCAGCTTCGGCGCCTTGCCCCGGGAGACGGCACTGGCCATGGGACCGGCGTCCAGGACGTCCCGGAGGAGATGCTGGTCGAGCCCGTGCCGCTCGGCGAAGTGGAACGCCTCGGCGAGACCCGTGACCAGGGTGATCAGGAACAGGTTCACCGAGAACTTCAGCAGCAGCGCGCCCGGGACGGCTCCGCATGCGAACGTCTCACGGCACATCGGGGCGAACAGGGGCCATACGGTCGCCAGGGCGTCGTCGTCGCCCGCCAGCATCCCCACCAGTTCGCCCCGCTCGGCGGGGACACGGCTGCCGGAGACCGGGGCCTCGACGTAACGTCCGCCCGCCGCCCGGATTTCCTCCTGGAGGTCGTGGGAGTACGCGGCCGAGGTCGTGCCCATGTGGACGACGGCGTGGCCGGCGACGCGCCGGGCGAAGTCCGGTGTGCCGCGCCCCAGCACCGCGTCCACGGCCTCCTCGTCGGCCAGCATGAGAAACACGGTCGCCGCCCGGTGAAAGACCTCGGCAGTGCTCGCCGCCACCTCGGCGCCGGCGGCGCGCAGCACTTCGCATCGCTCGGGAGTGCGGTTCCAGACCACCAGAGGTGTCCCGGCCCGGGCGAGGTTCAGTGCCATGGGCTGCCCCATGACCCCCAGACCGATGAAACCGACGTACATGGCGTACCGCCTTCCCGGGCCCGGGCGGGGTCGGGCTGTCACCCTCACCCTCGACTATGACGGCGGTCATAGTAGCTGCGTTATGACCGCGGTCATAGACTGGTGACCCTGAAAAGAGGCGCGAGCGAGCGGACGGAGGCCGACGATGGCGAAGGCCGAACGGGGACCGCGCGAGCGGATGGTCTTCAGCGCGGCCCAGCTCATTCGCCGCGACGGAGTCCACTCCACCGGTATGCGCGAAGTCGCCGTCGACGCCGCAGCACCACGCGGATCCCTCCAGCACTACTTCCCCGGCGGCAAGACGCAGCTGGTCGACGAGGCGGTGGGGTGGGCAGGCGGATACGCCGCAGGCCGTGTCGCCCGTTTCCTGGCCGCGCTGCCGGAGCCGACGCCGAGCGGACTCTTCGCCGAGATGGTGCGTCAGTGGACCGACGAGTACGCAACCGCCGGCTTCGCCGGCGGATGCCCGGTGGCGGCCGCCACAGTGGACTGCGCGGAGTCGGTCCCCTCCACGCGGACGGCCGCATCCGCGGCATTCGCGACGTGGACCGGTGCGGTCTCCGCGGCCCTCACCGGGATGGGCGTGCCCGCGGAACGGGCCGGCGCGCTGGCCACGCTCATGGTCAGCAGCCTTGAGGGGGCGATCCTCCTCGCCCGCGCCGAGCAGGACGTCCGGGCCCTGACGACCGTGGCCCGGGAGCTGGGCCCTCTGCTCGACACGGCCGTGCGCCCCCGCTGACGGCGGTCAGGTCCACCGCAGTTGGTGCCGTGCTCGCCGAACCACACGCCGTCCAGCGGTCCGTACCCGGCGGCGCACTGACCCTTGGCGTCCGGAACCGTGTGTGTCCGGTCGTCGCCGACGACCCGGCCTGGGCTGAGCCGGTCGCGGGTGCTCTATCCCTGGTACTGCGTCAGGTCGATGCCGTACACCGCTAGGTCGTGATCGTGGTCCGGATGCCGCGCGGCTCCCTCCGTCTGCATGCCGAGCTTGTCGAGCACGTTCGCGGAAGCCCTGTCGCCCGTGCGGCAGACGGCCACCACCCGGTCGAGGCCGCGGTCCTGCACGGCGAACTCCAGGGTGGCGTGCGCCGCTTCGGAGGCGTATCCCTGCCCCCAGAAAACCCGCCCGAGCCGCCAGCTGATCGCCACCTGGCCGGCGATCTCGGCCGGCGCCTCAGCCACGGACAGGCCGACGGCGCCCGCCAGCTCACCGGATCCCAGGAGCTCGACGGCGAACATCCCGAAGCCTTCCTCGTCCCACTCCTCCTCCCAGACCTCGATGTCCTCGGCCGTCTGATCCAGGGAGCGCGGCGAGCCGTCGCCGACGCGTTGCATCACCACCGGATCGGCGTGGATCTCGGACAGGGGGACGAGGTCGTCGTCGAGCCATCGGCGCAGCAGGAGACGGGGAGTGCGGATCTCGGTCATGGCCTACATCCTGCCGACGCGGCAGTGGGATCGCGAATCAGGGACCGCCCTCGGCTCGTGCCGCGCAGACGGATTCGTCCGCCCGACTCAACCGGCCTCGACCTGTTCCGTCTCACCGGGCGGTGCGACCATGCCCGCCACCGCGAGGAGCAGCACCGCCGCCGCGATGACGAGCAGCGCTCGACCCGTGCCCAGCGGCACCAGCAACAGCGTGCCGAGCACACCACCGGTGAAGATTCCGCCCACGGTGGCCGTCCAGGGCGCTGGAAGCCCGTACTCCCATGGCCGGCGCGACGAGTGCGACGACTCCGCGGTCGTCATCGGCGGGGACGGCCCCGGTGCCGTGTCCCGCCAGGGCCAGCGCACCGGCGCACGCCAGCAGGACGGCCTCGCAGACGAGTCCGGCCGAAAACCATGGCCGCCAGCACCGCACCACGGCCGGGACACGCGACCGATGGCTGCGGGCGGGCTACCACGGCCGACACCGCTCGACCCCTGGCACCACCTCGAAAGCCGCCGCCTTCCGTACCGGCCCCCAGCCGGTTAGGGTTCGGGCGCAGCTGGTCACCCACGAGGAGCTGAGACATGGTCGGTCTCCCTGGCGCGCGTTGACACCGTAGGCCGTATGACGGCCTGTCATCGCGTGCTGCCCCTGATGTTGCGGCACAGCGAGCCTTCTCCTGCCCGAACCGCTGAAGCACCTTTGCCGTGCCCGGTGGCGGGCCTCGTTGTCGGCAACACAAGGGATACCCGTGCCGTCCACTCCCCCTGCTTCTTCAGCCGCATCCGGTTCCGCTCGACATGTTCCGTCCAGTCTGTGGCGGGACGCCGACTTTCGCAGACTCTGGTGGGGCCAGACGGCGTCCCAACTCGGCGAACACGCAACTCTGGTGATTCTGCCGCTCCTTGCCGTCCTGACGCTGGACGCCAGTGCCGGCCGGCTGGGTGTCCTCCGCGCGGTGGGGCAGGCGCCGGTCCTGTTGCTCTCGCTGTTCGTCGGCGCGTGGATCGACAGATGGCGTACCCGCACGGCGATGGTGCTCACCGACGCCGGCCGGGCCCTGGCTCTGGGCGCTGTCGCCCTGGCCGGCCTCGTCGGCGGGCTCGGCATGCCCGGCCTGCTCGCGCTCACCTTCGCCGTCGGGGCCCTGTCCGTGTTCTTCGACGTGGCGTACCAGGCGTCTCTCGTGCGACTGGTGGAACGCGACCAACTGGTGCGGGGCAACAGCGCGCTCGAAGGCAGCCGGTCCGCGGCGCAGATCGGCGGCCCCGCTCTCGGCGGTGCGCTGGTGTCCCTGCTGTCGGCACCCCTTGCCGCCGCCTTCAGCGCGCTGTTCTTCGCGTTGTCGTTCCTGTCGATCCGGCGCATCCGCCGAGCCGAATCGATGCCGGCGCGCCAGGAGAAGCCCCCGCGGGTCTGGCGGCGGATCCATGAGGGCCTGCGCTTCGTCGTCGGCGACACCTTCCTTCGAGCCGTGTGCCTGGCCTCGGCGGCGTTCCAGTTCTCCTTCGCGGCCATGATGACCGTCTACCTCTTGTTCCTGCCCCGGGAACTGCACCTGTCCGGCACCGTCGTGGGGCTGGCGCTCGCGGCGGCGGGGCCGGGCGCGCTCCTGGGCTCGCTGCTGGCCGCCCGCCTGCCGGGCCGATTAGGTCACGGCACGGTGGTCATGTGTGCAGCGGCCCTCGGCGACGGTGTGTTCCTGTGTGTGCCCGCGCTGCACGGCTCCTCCGCCGTCACGGTTCCCGTGCTCCTCGCCGTGGGCTTCGTGTTCGGGTTGGGCGGCCAGCTGGTGAATGTCACGCTCATGGCCGTCCGGCAGGCCGTCACCCCGGACGGGATGCAGGGCCGCGCGGCGGCGACGATCACGTGTGCGGGCATGGGGCTCACCCCGGTCGGTTCCCTGGCCGGCGGATTCCTCGCGGGGGAGTGGGGGCTGCGTACCGGCCTGCTGGTGACCGCCGCAGGCATGATGCTGTCGCCCGTGGTCATGGCCCTGTCCCCGCTCGCACGCCTGGGGCGGCAGCTCCCCGCCCCGCACGACGGGCTGCAGACGGCCACCCACCCTGAGGCAGACGGGGCCACCACGGCGGCCGTGCCGCACCGAGGCATCGGACCTCACTCGCCGGACCGACTTGAAGAGACCGGCCCCGGCGGACCATGATCTCCTCGGTCGGGGCCGAGACCTGTGGAAGGCTGGATGGGTAAGGACCGACCTGCGAGCCGGACCCGGATCGTGAACGGCCGCCGACCTGCAACCGGCCGCCGTGAGCAACTGCTCGGGCAGACGGTGCGCCGGTGGGGTCGACAGGCCTGAGGGGCGAATGTGATGAGCCGAGCGAACCAGCCTTCGGAGCAGGCGGGTGATCCGCAGGAACCGGCATCCGACCCGAGCGGGCTGATGGACCTCCTGGGTGTCGCCGCGGTGCTGGTGGAGGCCGACGGCCGGATCGACATGTGGAGTCCGCAGGCCGAGGAGCTGTTCGGCTACACCGGTGACGAAGCGGTCGGGCAGTACGCGGCCGCCCTGCTGCTCCATCCCGAACACCGGGAAGCGGGGACGGGGCTGTTCGCCGACGTGATGGCGACCGGCCGAGGCTGGGCCGGACCGTTCCCCGTCCGGCTCAAGGACGGCAGCACCCGGACGATCGAATTCCGCAACATGCGGCTGACGGACAACGTCGGCGATCACTACGCCCTCGGGCTCGCCACCGACCGGGCCACGGTGCGGCAGGTGGAGCGCAAGGTGGCCCTCTCCAGCCAACTGGTCACCCAGGCGCCGATCGGAGTGTCCGTCCTGGACACCGAGTTGCGGTACGTGGCGGTCAACGGCGCCCTGGCCTCGATGCACGGCGTTCCCGAGGCCGACCACGTGGGCCGCCACTTCCGCGAGATCCTGCCCGGCGCTCCCTTCATGACCGCGGAGAACCAGATGCGGGAGGTCCTGGAGACCGGCCTGCCCCTGGTGGACGAGCAGATGGTGGGCCGGACCCGGGCCGACCCGGACCACGACCACGCCTGGGCCGTGTCGCTCTACCGGCTGGAGGACCAGAGCGGGCACGTGCTGGGCATCGCCAACGTGGTGGTGGACGTCACCGACCGGTACGAGGCAGCCAGGCAAGCCGACCGGGCCCAGCAGCGCCTGCGCCTGATGGCCGACGGCTCGGCGCGCATCGGGACCACCCTGGAGGTGGAGCGGACCGCCCAGGAACTGGCGGACGTCCTGGTTCCCGACCTGGCCGACATGATCGCCGTGGACATCCTGGACTCCGTCCTGCGGACGGGCCGCCCGGACCGCGGAGACGGCCCGCCGCT
Source organism: Streptomyces sp. NPDC002130 (assembly GCF_040296465.1). Taxonomy (NCBI): domain Bacteria; kingdom Bacillati; phylum Actinomycetota; class Actinomycetes; order Kitasatosporales; family Streptomycetaceae; genus Streptomyces; species Streptomyces sp. NPDC002130. The sequence goes on along the minus strand of NZ_JBEOXI010000012.1, from coordinate 23,524 downwards.
GTTCCGGGCGCTGGCGGTGAAGACCGCCTACCCCACCGGGGCCTCCGAGGCGATCATCGCGCCCGGCCACCTCACCACCTACCACGCGGACCATCCGGCGGCCCACTGCCTGCGCACCCGCAAACCGCTGCTGATCACCCACCTCGACAGCGGCGAGCTCAGCCGTATCGCGGCCGACGACGCCGCGGCCGGACTGCTCGCACAGGCCGGTGTCCACACCGACATGGCCGTCCCCCTCATCGCCCGCGGACAGATCATCGGCGTGATGGGCCTGGCCCGCGCGCGCAACCCGCAGCCCTTCGACGAGGACGATCTCACCCTCGCCTGCGAGCTGGCGTCCTCCGCCGCGCTGAGCATCGACAACGCCGTCCTGCACCAGCACATCCGCAGCGCCGCCGAAACCCTGCAGCGCAGCCTGCTGCCCCGCCCCTCGCCACGCCGCCCAGGCCTGGAGATCGCCACCCGGTACCGGCCCGCGCAGGCCTTCAGCGAGGTCGGCGGCGACTGGTACGACATCATCCCGCTCAGCGGCGACCGAACCGCCCTGGCCGTGGGCGACGTCATGGGCAGCGGCATCCCGGCCGCCACCGCCATGGGCCGGCTGCGCACCGCGACCTCCACCCTCGCCGACCTCGACCTCGCGCCGAGTCGCATCCTCACCCACCTCGACAAGATCACACAGGGCCTGGACCCCTACATCGCCACGTGCGTGTACGCCGTCCACGATCCGCACGCCGGCCGCTTGCAGGTGGCCTGCGCAGGCCACCTGCCCCCGGTTCTGGTGCGGGCCGGCCGACCGCCCGAACTGCTCGACCTGCCGACCGGCACACCGCTGGGAGTCGGCAGCGGTCCTTTCGAGACCTCTACGGTCACCATGAACCCCGGTGATCAATTCGTCCTGTACACCGACGGACTGGTCGAGACCCGGGACGACCCCATCGACAAGCGCCTGGACGAGCTCCTGCGCCTGCTGTCTCCGCCGTGCCGATCCGCGGAGGAAACCTGCGACCGGCTGCTCCGCGAACTGCGCCATCCCGCCGATCACGACGATGTCGCGCTCCTCATCGCTCACGCACAGCCACTGACCTCGCTCTGAGTGCCGGACAGGTCCCCGCCGCCCCGTGCCCGGCGCATCGAGCAATCGCTGGTGTGTGCGAAGCGGCCCCCGGTGTTATTCAATGAGGTGTGCGGTCAGGGACTCGGGGCCTCACCGCACGGGTCCGAACAAAGCCCCGGCACCCGCGCCGGGGACTGCTGAGAGAGCCGCATGGACTCCACACCCTCGCCCTCGTCCTCCTCGGCGTTCGAGCTGGTCAGCCGCGCTCTTGGCCGCTACATCCCGCAAGGCGGAGCGTCAGCGGCCGACGCGCGGGGCGACCGTGCCGCCCGTCAGCGGGTTCCCGACCCTCCGGCGGCCGGCCAACAGGAGCAGATCCTCGGCGCGGTCAACCTGGACACGGATCTGATCATCACCCGCTGCAACCTCGGCGCCCCGGTGTTCGCCGGTCTGGAGGCCGGCGCCGGGAAACGGTTCGTCGATCTCCTGCCCCCGGGCGACGTACCGACGGTCACCCGCAGGTTGCGACAGGTCTTGGAGAGCGGTGAGGCGCACGTCGCCCGGATTCAGCGGCTGAGGCGGTACGACGGGTCCGAGCTGGTCGTGTCGATGAGCATCCTGCCCGCCGCGTCGCCGGAGGAGGGCCTGACCGTCTCCCTGATCGCCATGGCCAGGAGGCTGCACCTCTACGCCGCCGAGACCGCGATCGGCACCTCGCTGGACATCGGCGAGACCGCACAGTCGCTGGCGGAGTCCCTGCTGGCCTGGGGAGACGTCGCCGCCGTCGACCTCGACTTCGCCGTGTGGACGGGCGAGGGGGTCACCGGAAAGGCCCAGGGGCGTATCCACCTCCGGCGGGCGGCCCTGGTCCCGGACCGGGCGTGGCCGGAGGGCTACATGACCCCGGGCGACGATCTTCCCGGCGACGCGAGTCGTCTGCTGGCGCAGGCGGTCCTGCGCGACGATGCCCCGCAGACCATCGTCATCCCCGACCGCCAGGCGGTCGAGCGGGTCTTCGGCAGCCCCCGAGTGGTACGTGCCCTGGTGCCCGGCGGCCGGTCGGCGGGCGTGGCATGCATCCCCCTGGTCCTGGACGGCGCGCCGCCCGTCGTACTGGGCGTGGCGGAGGTGTGGCGGCGGGCGGACTGCCCCTTCCGCGACAGCGAGCTGTTCGACCTGCAGGAACTGGTGGCCAGGACCGCCCACCACGTGGACCTGGCTCGCCAGCACCAGCGCGAGCACACACAGGTGCTGGCCCTGCAGCGCCGGCTCCTGCCCCGGTCAGGCGGCGATACGATCGAGATCGCCAGCGTCTACCAGCCCGCCACCCCCGACAGCGCCGGTGTCGGCGGCGACTGGGTGAACAGTTTCCCGCTGCCCGACGGCCGTACCGCGCTGGTGGTCGGTGACGTGGTCGGGCACGGCCTGGGAGCCGCCGCGACCATGGGGCAGCTGAGCATGGAGGCCCGCGCGCTGCTGTCCGCGGGGCTCGCGCCCGACCAGGTGCTGGAGCACCTGGACGAGACCGTGACGCTGCTGGACGACGCGGAGTCCGGACTGGCGGCCGGCTACAGCGCCCTGGGGTCGACCTGCTGCATCGCCCTGTACGACCCGGTGGGCCACCATGTGACGCTGTCCAGCGCCGGCCACCTCCCCCCGATCCTGGTCTCCCCGGACGGACAGGCGGAGGCGCTCTCGATCCGCCCTCACCCCGGCCTGGGCGCCGAGTTCGCGCTGCGGGAGCCGTTCGACGTGTACACGATCGGCGTACCTCCGGGCTCCGTGCTCGCCCTGTACACCGACGGGCTGGTGGAGGATCCCGCGCTCTCCATCGACGAGGGCATCGACCGGCTGGCGGACGTCGTCTCCACGGTCCACCCCTGGGACGCCCTGCAGCAGACGGCACGCGACGTCGTCTCCGCACTGGCGCCCGCGCCCCAGCGTGACGACGTGACCCTGCTGCTCGCACGGATGATCGGCTACCGCAAGGGCGACACGGCGACCTGGCGGCTGCCCGCCCGCAGCGACGCCCCCGCCCACGCCCGCGAGCGCGTCGCCGCCCTGCTGAGGCAGTGGGGCACCAGGGACGACACCAGGGACAAGACGCTGCTACTGGTCAGCGAGCTGGTCACGAACGCCGTGCGCTTCGCCACCGGTCCCGTCACGGTACGGCTGATCAGGTCCGGTCACGGCCTGCTGTGCGAGGTGGGCGACACCGGCAACGGCAGGCCACGCCTGAGGCGCGGCGACCTGCTCGACAACGGCGGTCGTGGCCTGAGCATCGTGCACCGGCTCACCACCCGGTGGGGGGTGCGGTGGACGGACGACGGGAAGGTCGTCTGGGCGGAAGTCGCGAGGTGACGCGGCACTCGTCCGCCGATGCGGCCGGCCTACGGGAGTGCGGGGAAGGCACGACAGGAGTGCGCCCCGGCCGCCGCCGACGGAGTGGGTGACACCCAACGGCGCATTACAGCCACTGCCCTTCCAGGGCGGTCGCGGTGAGTCCCGGTGCCGCCGCGTACAGAACGGCGCGATGTCCCGGCTTCAACCGCCCCGCGTCATGTGCCCGCCGCAGGATGTCGAACACCGCCGCGCCTCCCCGGTTGCCGCTGGTGTAGCTGTCCCGGCTGTAGTCCAGCAGCCCCGACGGCCACCCGTCGGGCATCGTCTGCTCCATGTACTCCAGCACGCGGGTCCCCCCGGGGTGCGCGAGCAGTACGTCGGGGTGCCAGGAGTCGGGGTTGGAGAACGCCCCGAGGACGGCGACCCCAGCGGCGACGGCCCGCTGCGGGCCGCCCTGCGCGAGGCGGAGGAGGAGACCGGCCTCGACCCCTCCGGCGTCCAGCTCTTCGGCGTCCTGCCGCGGCTCTACATCCCGGTCAGCGGCTTCGTCGTCACACCCGTGCTCGGCTGGTGGCGCGAGCCGAGCCCGGTCGGAGTCGTCGATCCGAACGAGACCGCCAGGGTCTTCACCGTCCCCGTGGTGGATCTCACGGATCCGGCCAACCGGGCGACCACCGTCCACCCCAGCGGCCACCGAGGTCCGGCATTTCTGGTCGAATCGGCCCTTGTTTGGGGTTTCACGGCCGGAATCATCGACCGGCTGCTGCACTTCGCGGGCTGGGAGCGGCCCTGGGACCGCGAGAAGCAGGTCCCCCTCGACTGGCGCGCATGACAGGGTGGCCTCCGTGAACGTGCTGGACATCTTGTTGCTGGTCGCCGCCGTGTGGTTCGCGGTCGTGGGGTACCGCCAGGGGTTCGTCGTCGGCATCCTGTCGGTGATCGGCTTCCTGGGTGGCGGCCTCGTCGCGGTCTACGTGCTGCCCCTCATCTGGGACGCGCTGACGGACAACGCGGAGGTGAGCACGACCGCCGCCGTCGTCGCGGTCGTCGTCGTCATCGTCTGCGCCTCCGTCGGCCAGGCCCTCACCACCCACCTCGGCAACAAGCTGCGCCGGCACATCACCTGGTCCCCGGCCCGGGCCCTCGACGCCACCGGCGGTGCCCTGGTCAACGTCGTGGCGATGCTCCTGGTCGCCTGGCTGATCGGCTCCGCCCTCGCGGGCACCACACTGCCGACGGTCGGCAAGGAGGTGCGCAACTCCAAGGTCCTGCTGGGCGTCTCGCAGGCCCTGCCGGACCAGGCGGCCACCTGGTTCGCGGACTTCTCCTCCGTCCTCGCGCAGAACGGCTTCCCGCAGGTCTTCAGCCCGTTCTCGAACGAGCCGATCACCGACGTCCAGCCGCCCGACCCCGCGCTCGCGAACAGCCCCGTGGCCAACCGCGCCCAGCGCTCCATCGTCAAGGTCATGGGCACGGCCCCGAGCTGCGGCAAGGTCCTTGAGGGCACCGGCTTCGTCTTCTCCGACCGCCGCGTGATGACCAACGCGCACGTGGTGGGCGGAGTCGACGAGCCGACCGTGCAGATAGGCGGCGAGGGCCGGAAGTACGACGCCAAGGTCGTGCTCTACGACTGGCGGCGCGACATCGCCGTCCTCGACGTGCCGAATCTCAAGGCGCCCGTGCTGCGGTTCACCGAGAAGGACGCGAGCAGCGGCGACGGCGCGATCGTCGCGGGCTTCCCGGAGAACGGGGCGTACGACGTGCGGGCCGCACGCGTGCGTGGCCGCATCTCGGCCAACGGCCCGGACATCTACCACCGCGGCACGGTCCGCCGCGACGTCTACTCCCTGTTCGCGACCGTCCGCCAGGGCAACTCCGGCGGTCCGCTGCTCACCCCCGACGGCAAGGTCTACGGCGTGGTGTTCGCCAAGTCCCTCGACGACGCCAAGACCGGGTACGCGCTGACCGTGGACGAGATCCAGGAGGACATCACCAAGGGGCGCACCGCCGACCAGCAGGTGGGCAGCGACAGCTGCGCCCTCTAGGCGCCGTGCTGAGGCGGCAGATGTCGGGGCGTCACTCGCGCGGGTGACGCCTCAGTCGCGTGTGTGGCGCAGACGTACGGAGACCCAGCGGGCCCGGCGACGGAGGATACGCGGGATCCCCACCCTGGGATCCGCGGTCACCATCTGCGGTGCGCCGCTTCGCTGGTGGGGGTTCGTACCGCTCGCCGAGCGGCGATTGCGGGTTGCGTCACTGTAGTCGTGCGTCCAGCCCATACCCCGACGTGTGCCCCCGCCCCATGGTCGATAACCGCGCCCGGAGCGTCCAATTGGCCTATGCGCCGGGCAATTGGCCGTTCGTAGGACAAGCGTTCACGCGCCCGTACCGGGCGGAGCCGGACGGTCACCGGTCGGGTTCGGGATCCCGCAGCCAGTTGATGAGTTCCGAGGAGAACGCGACCGGGTCCTCCTCGTGCGGGAAGTGCCCGAGGCCGTCGAACAGACGCCAGCGGTAGGGGGCTTCGACGTACTCGCCGGACCCGGCCGCGCTGCGGGTGCGCATCACGGGATCGAGCGAGCCGTGCAGATGGAGGGTCGGCACCCGCACCGGCCGCTTCATCCGCCGGTTGAACTGGATGCCGTCCGGGCGGGCCAGGGAGCGCACCATCCAGCGGTACGGCTCGACCGCACAGTGCGCCGCGGACGGGATGCACATGGCGCGGCGGTACGTCTGCAGCGCCTCGTCCTCGGGCGGGCGCGGCCCGGACCACTCCTGGATCAGTTCCGCCACGAGCGCCCCGTCGTCGGCGGTGAGCTGCCGCTCCGGGATCCAGGGCCGCTGGAACCCCCAGATGTGTGAACCGGCGCGGGTCTGTTTGACGTCCCGCAGCATGGCCGAGCGCCAGCGCCGCGGGTGCGGCATGGACGCGACCGCCAGGCGCCGCACCAGCTTGGGGCGCATCGCGGCCGCCGTCCACGCGAGGTATCCGCCCAGGTCGTGGCCGACCAGCGCGGCGTCAGGCTCGCCGAGGGAGCGGATGACGCCGGTGACGTCGAGCGCGAGGTTGGCGGGGTCGTAGCCGCGCGGTGTGCGGTCGCTGCCGCCGACGCCCCTGAGGTCCATGGCGACGGCCCGGAAGCCCGCGTCGGCGAGTGCCACCAGCTGGTGCCGCCAGGTCCACCAGAACTGCGGGAAGCCGTGCAGCAGCAGCACCAGCGGCCCGTCGCCCAGCTCGGCGATGTGGAAGCGGGCGCCGTTGGCGGCGACGTCGCGATGGCTCCAGGGGCCGTCCAGGAGTACGGCCGGGGCCGGTTGTGCCGGGGCAGGGGCGGGGTCCGTCATGACGACGAGCGTGCCACAGCCTCGATGGCCTCGGGGACCCGGTCCCGCTGGAGCTCCGGCCGCGGGTGCGGCTTGGCCTTCTGCAGCACGACCGCGGTCTCCTTCATCGACGCGGCGACCTTCTGCGGGCCCTTGCTCTTCTTGGCCTTCTTCGCGAAGGCCACGCCGATCAGCGCGAGCACTCCGGCGACCAGCACGTTCGCCGCGAACGACAGCAGGAAGCAGACCGCGAGGTTCCAGTCGCTCCAGGTGCGGATGCCGTACGCCAGCGCGAAGTTCAGCATCGGCAGGGAGAAGATCAGCACCGCGCCGGCCGCCGAGAAGGCGCCGCCGCTGGTCGCACCGCGCTTCACGTCCTGCTTGAGCTGAGCCTTCGCCAGCGCGATCTCGTCGTGCACCAGCGCCGACATTTCCGCCGTCGCCGAGGCGAACAGCTGGCCGATGCTGCGTTCGGCGCCGACCGGGCTGCCGTCGGGTGCGCTCATCGCGGGTCTCCCTCTTCTGCGTACGGTCCGTTTTCCGCGTCTTGTTCCTGACCCGCCGCAGTCGTCCGACTGGGTACGGCCTGACTGCGTACGGTCCCGTCTTTTGTACCGTCTCGTCAGATCATGCCGGACGGTGGTGGTCCTCGCCTGCCCCGCCCGGTACTTCGGCAAGCCCGTGGCGCGCCGCTGCCTTCTCCTGGGCGATCCTGCGGTGTTCGGCGGCCTTGCGCTCGTAGAGGGCGGCGAGCCGCAGGTGGTACGCCGGATCGTCCTCCTCGTACACGTCCGGGATGCCGTCGGCGTCCTCGTCGCGCTCCTCGTCCTCCCACAGCCGTCGGTACTTGGCGTTGCGGATCTTCAGCAGGACGGTCGCGAGTGTCGCGGCGATGAGCGAGCCCAGCAGGACGGCTGCCTTGACCTGGTCGGTCAGCGCCCGGTCGCCGGCGAAGGCGAGTTCGTCGATGAGCAGCGACACGGTGAAGCCGATGCCGGCGAGGGTCGCCACCGCGAAGACGTCCGCCCAGGCGAGGTCGTCGCTGAGCGAGGCGCGGGTGAATCGGGCCGCCAGCCACGTCCCGCCGAAGATGCCGACCGCCTTGCCGACGACCAGCCCGAGGACCACACCGAGGGTCTCCGGCTGGGTGAACACATCGGCGAGCGCCCCGCCGGACACCGCGACGCCCGCACTGAACAGCGCGAACAGCGGCACCGCGAGCCCCGCCGACAGGGGCCGCACCAGGTGCTCGATGCGTTCGCCGGGGGAGCGGTCCTCGCCCTCGTGGCGGTGGCAGCGCAGCATCAGGCCCATGGCGACACCGGCGACGGTGGCGTGGATGCCGCTGTTGTACATCAGCGCCCAGACGACGAGGCCCAGCGGCACGTACACGTACCAGCCGCGCACGCCCGTGCGCAGCAGCAGCCAGAAGAGCACCAGGCCTGCGACGGCACCGCCGAGCGCGGCGAAGTTCAGGTCGGCGGTGAAGAACACCGCGATGATCAGGATCGCGAAGAGGTCGTCGACGACGGCGAGCGTGAGCAGGAAGGCCCGCAGCGCGCTCGGCAGGGAGGAGCCGATCACGGCGAGTACGGCGAGCGCGAACGCGATGTCGGTGGCGGTCGGCACGGCCCAGCCGTCCAGGGAGCCGCCGCCGGTGACGGCGGTGAGGGTGTAGACGAGCGCCGGTACGGCCATGCCGCACAGCGCGGCGACGACCGGCAGCGCGGCGGCCTTCGGGTCGCGCAGGTCGCCCGCCACGAGTTCCCGCTTGAGTTCGATACCGGCGACGAAGAAGAAGATCGCCAGCAGTCCGTCGGCGGCCCAGTGCGCGACGGACAGGTCGAGGCCGAGGGCGGCAGGGCCCAGGTGATAGTCGGAGACGCTCTCGTAGCTGTCGTGCAGCGCGGGGATGTTCGCCCAGAGCAGCGCGATGACGGCGGCGGCGAGCAGCAGCACCCCACCGACGGTCTCGGTGCGCAGCGCGTTGGCCACATAGGTCCGCTCGGGCAGCGACAGCCGGCCGAGGACCTTGCGGGGGGCGGTGGGGCGGGGCGCGGTCACGAGGGAGACCTCCGGTCGGTGGGCAGGACGGAACACATGCCGACCAGACTTCCCGGCGCACCATGGAGCACTTGTTCTGCTGATTTTAGGTAAACCTACGGCTGTGCGCATCCGGCGGTCTCCGCCGCCGGTGCGCCCTGACCGAGGGCACCCGGACGTGGGTGCCCTCCGTCAGCTTGCTCATGCCGGTGCCGTGCTCAGTCCTCGCTGGGCGCGGCGGGCAGCTTGGACTGGATGAGATCCATGACCGTGGAGTCGGTCAGCGTGGTGACGTCACCCAGCTGGCGGTTCTCGGCGACGTCCCGCAGCAGCCGGCGCATGATCTTGCCGGAGCGGGTCTTGGGCAGCTCGGCCACCGGCAGGACCCGCTTGGGCTTGGCGATCGGGCCGAGGGTGTTGCCGACGTGCGTACGCAGCTCGGCGACCAGGTCCTCGGTCTCCGATGCCGTGCCGCGCAGGATCACGAACGCGACGATCGCCTGCCCGGTCGTCTCGTCCGCAGCGCCGACCACGGCCGCCTCGGCCACCGTGGGGTGGGAGACCAGGGCCGACTCGACCTCCGTGGTGGAGATGTTGTGCCCGGAGACGAGCATGACGTCGTCGACCCGGCCGAGCAGCCAGATGTCGCCGTCGTCGTCCTTCTTGGCACCGTCACCGGCGAAGTACTTGCCCTCGAAGCGCGACCAGTAGGTGTCGATGAACCGCTGGTCGTCGCCCCAGATGGTGCGCAGCATCGACGGCCACGGTTCGGTCAGCACCAGGTAGCCGCCACCGCCGTTGGGCACCTCGCCCGCCTCGTCGTCCACGACCGTCGCGGAGATGCCGGGCAGCGGCGTCTGCGCCGAACCGGGCTTGGTCGCGGTCACGCCCGGCAGCGGGGTGATCATCATCGCGCCGGTCTCTGTCTGCCACCAGGTGTCCACGACCGGGGTGCGGTCGCCGCCGATGTTCTTGCGGTACCAGATCCACGCCTCGGGGTTGATCGGCTCGCCCACCGAGCCCAGCACGCGCAGGCTGGACAGGTCGAACTTGGCGGGGATGTCGTCGCCCCACTTCATGAACGTGCGGATCGCGGTCGGCGCGGTGTAGAGGATCGTCACGCCGTACTTTTGGACGATCTCCCAGAAGCGGCCCTGGTGCGGGGTGTCGGGCGTGCCCTCGTACATGACCTGCGTCGCGCCGTTGGCCAGCGGGCCGTAGACGATGTACGAGTGGCCGGTGACCCAGCCGACGTCGGCCGTGCACCAGTACACGTCCGTCTCCGGCTTGAGGTCGAAGACCGCGTGGTGGGTGTAGGCGGTCTGGGTGAGGTAGCCGCCGGAGGTGTGCAGGATGCCCTTGGGCTTACCCGTGGTGCCCGAGGTGTAGAGGATGAACAACGGGTGCTCGGCGTCGAAGGCCTGCGGGGTGTGCTCCGTGCTCTGCCGTCCCACCAGGTCGTGCCACCAGACGTCGCGGCCCTCGGCGAAGGCGACCTCCTGGCCCGTGCGGCGTACGACCAGGACGTGTTCGACGATGCCGGCCTTCTCGACGGCCTCGTCCACGGCCGGCTTGAGCGCGGACGGCTTGCCGCGCCGGTAACCGCCGTCGGAGGTGATGATCACGCGCGCGTCGGCGTCCTGGATGCGGGTGGCGAGCGCGTCCGAGGAGAAGCCGCCGAAGACGACCGAGTGGGCGGCGCCGATCCGGGCGCAGGCCAGCATCGCGATCGCCGTCTCGGGGATCATCGGCATGTAGACGGCGACCCGGTCGCCCGCCTGGACTCCCAGCTCCAGCAGGGCGTTGGCGGCCTTGGAGACCTCGTCCTTGAGCTCGGCGTAGGTGATCGCGCGGCTGTCGCCGGGCTCGCCCTCGAAGTGGATGGCGACCCGGTCGCCGTGCCCGGCCTCCACATGGCGGTCCACGCAGTTGTACGCGACGTTGAGCTCGCCGTCCTTGAACCACTTGGCGAACGGCGGGTTCGACCAGTCGAGGGTCTCGGTGGGCTCCTTGGCCCAGGTCAGCCGGCGGGCCTGCTCGGCCCAGAAGCCGAGCCTGTCAGCCTTGGCCTGTTCATACGCCTCCGCCGTGACGTTGGCGTTGGCGGCCAGGTCGGCGGGGGGTGCGAACCTGCGCTCTTCCTTGAGCAGGTTGGCCAGGCTCTCGTTGCTCACGGCATCTGCCTTTCCCAGGGTGTCCGTTGTGTCCCAGGCCACAGCTCATCAGACCCGGGGGTGCGATGACAAGGGCCGACCGCGGATTGGTTTAGACCTGTCGGGGCGGTGCTGTCGGGGACCGGGGTCATCCGTACCCACGGACGCCGACCAGGGAAAGTTCAGTGCGAGTGCCGCCCCTCATCCGCGTCGTGACGGAGCCGGGGGAGCAGCGGTGGTGGTTCCCGGAGACCGCGACGGCCGCCGGTGACGAGGATCTCCGGCGGTGGCGGGTGGCGGTGGCGTCGGCGGCGGTGGCGGTTGGGCGGGGGCGGCAGGCCCGTCGGCAGCCCTGGCCGGGCGCGGTCCGGTCCGGCGGGCCCTGGGGCGTGCCCCCGCAGACGACCGGGGGCAGCCCCTCATCCGGTGCCGGGCGGGAACACACCCCGGCCCGGCGCCTGGTTCACGCCGTCAGGTCCGACTCCCGGACCCGGTCGAAGACGCCACCTGCGTCCGTCTCGGTGAGCAGGTACGCCTCCGCCTCGCCCACGTGGAAGTACATCCCGTGCAGCTCCAGGCTGCCCTCCTCGATGGCCCGGGCCACCGAGTCGTGGGCGCGCAGGTGCTCCAACTGCTGGACCACGTTGGTCAGGCAGAGCTGCTCGACCGCGTCCGCGGGGGAACGCCCGGCCAGTCTGCCCCAGGGCAGACTGTCGTCGGCCATGCGCTCCAGGCTGGGCAGTCCGTGCCGCAGCCACCGCTTCAGCGGGCTCCGGGCGCCTCCGGGCTCGGAGTTGAGCAGCGCCTGCATGGCGCCGCAACCCGAGTGCCCGCACACCGTGATGGAGCGCACCCGGAGCACGTCCACGGCGTACTCGATCGCCGCCGCCACCGAGTCGTCACCGCTCTCCTGGCCCGGGCGCGGGACGAGGTTGCCCACGTTGCGCACGACGAACAGGTCGCCCGGACCACTGGAGGTGATCATCGATGTGACCAGCCGGGAGTCGGCGCAGGTCAGGAACAGCTGCGAAGGCTGCTGGCCCTCTCTGGCCAGCCGCGCCAGCTCGCTGCGCACCAGGGGCGCGGTGTTGCGCTGGAACGCGCTGATGCCACGCGCCAGTTCGTGCCCGCTGGCCCCGCCGATGCCCGTCGGGTCCGGCTCGCAACGGTCCGGCCCCTCCGCGTTCCTCTCGGCAGGAGGTGCGGACCGGGGGTCGTCGCACTGGTGGTTGCGCCAAGGCGTCCAGGGCCGGCAACGGCAGTCGCCGGAGGGCTGGGGCTCGGAGATGCGGGTGCCGGGGTGCCGGCCGGTGATCTCGACGGTGCCGCCCTGCGCGGTGTGCGTCTTCTGCCAGTCCTGCAGCGTCTCGTACGCCGCGTGGTCCATGAACGACCCGTCCAGCTCGACGACGGTGTCGGCACCGTGGGGCACGAGATGCAGGGCCCGGCTGAGCCGCGGCACCGCGAGGAACGTCAACTGTCCTCTGACGTGTACGTGATGGACTCCTTCCCTCTCTTCGTGCGTGATGCGGGTGCGGGTGAGGCGGTGCAGGGCGACACCGACGGCCGTGGCGATGCCGAGCGCCACGCCCTCCAGGACGCCGAGGGAGACCACGCCGAGGGTGGTGACGGTGTAGACCCACACTTCGCGGTGGCGGGTCACCGTGCGGATGTGGTTCAGGGACACCATCTGGATGCCGACGGCCATCACCAGGGCGGCGAGTGAGGCGAGTGGGATGAGCTCCAGGATCGGGACCATCAGCAGTGTGGCGATCACTACGAGAACGCCGTGCAGCATCGTGGAGTTCCGGCTGACCGCACCCGCGTGCACATTCGCCGAACTCCGCACGGCCACGCCGGCGATGGGCAGTCCGCCGAGCGAACCGGAGACGATGTTGGCGGCGCCCTGCCCGAGCAGTTCGCGGTCGAGGTTCGAGCGACCGACGCGCGGCGACGCAGCGGGGCGGCCGGCCACCAGCTTGTCCACGGCGACCGCGCCGAGCAGCGACTGCACGCTGCACACCAGCGTGGTCGTGAGCACGGCGGCGACCAGGCCCAGCACGGGGCCCTCGGGCAGACCGGCCAGGGCGTGGTTGCTCCAGGACGGCAGGTCGACCTTGGGCAGGCGCAGCCCGGCGAGGGCGGCGGCCGCGGTGGCTCCGGCGACGGCGACGAGCGCCGCCGGGACCTTGCGCAGCAGGCGTCCCGTCCGGCCGGGCAGTCGCGGCCAGAGCAGCAGCAGCGCCAGGGTCAGCACGCTCACCGACACCGCCGCGGGGCGCATGTCCGCCAGCTGGGCGGGCAGCGCGCGGAGGTTGTCCGGGACGGAGCTCTGCGGGGTGCCGCCGAGCACGATGTGCAGCTGGGCGACGGCGATGGTGACGCCGATCCCGGCGAGCATGCCGTGCACGATCGCGGGGCTGACGGCTAGGGCGCCACGGGCCACGCGCAGGCAGCCCAGGCCCAGTTGGGCGAGGCCCGCGAGGACGGTGATGGCGCAGGTCGTCCGCCAGCCGTAACGCTGGATGAGGTCGGCGGTGACGACGGTGAGTCCGGCGGCCGGTCCGCTCACCTGGAGCGGGGAGCCACCGAGCCGCCCGGCGACCAGCCCGCCCACGGCGGCGGCGACGAGGCCGGCCTGGAGGGGGGCGCCGGTGGCCAGGGCGATGCCCAGGGACAGGGGCAGCGCGATCAGGAAGACCGCGATCGAGGCCGACACGTCGGCACCCGCGATCCGGAATCGGCGGGGCCCGGCCGGCGGCGGACTGTGGGGCGGATGGGTGCGCTCGGTTTGGTTCGGGTCGGTGGCGCGTGTGGGGACGCAGGCTGACATGGTTTCCCGTCTCCTCCGGGGCTGCGCGGTCGCGTAACTGGGGGTCCCGCTCGGGGCGGGGTATCGGTCGCGGCGGTCACGGCGTAAATCGGCGGGATGAATCAACGCTCGGTAAACGGATCGTAATGCAGAGTAAAGGACGAGCATAGACTTTACGGGCAAATGGGCGAATAGATCACCCTGAAGGGTGAAGTGGCCATTTGATCGGCTTGTCCTACTAATTCCTTCTCGGTCTCGTGCGAATTTGGCGGCGCTGTCCGCACCCGAGAGAAGGAAGAAGGTGGGCGGAACATGGCCGCCACCCACAGGATCGCCGCGGGTTCCGTGATCGCCGCGGTCTGCGCCGCATCGCTCGCCGGCTGCGCGACCGACACCCCCCGGCAAGGAACCCCCGAGCCGCAGAAGGCGACGCCCGCACAGGCGCCGAAGAGCGCGGTCCGGCTGATCGGAGACGGCTCCACCGCCTACACAGGGGCCCAGCCGCACCTGCCCCGCCCCGAACGCCTGCGGCCCGGCCAGAAGCCCCCTCAGTTCGTCGTCTTCTCCTGGGACGGCGCGGGCGAGGACAGCCAGAAGCTGTTCTCGCACTTCCGCAAGGTCGCCAGGAAGAACAACGCGACCATGACGTACTTCCTGAGCGGCGTGTACATGCTGCCGGAGGACAAGCGCGACCGGTACCGGCCGCCGCAGCACTCCCCGGGCCGCTCCGACATCGGCTTCAACGACCGCCGCGGCATCGCCGCCACCGCGAAGCAACTGCGCCTGGCGTGGTTGGAGGGCAACGAGATCGGCACCCACTTCAACGGCCACTTCTGCGGCAGCGGCGGCGGCGTCGGCGAGTGGTCGGTGCGGGACTGGAAGGACGAGATCCGTCAGGCAAAGCAGTTCGTGAAGACCTGGAAGACCAACAGCGGCCTGAAAGGCGCTTCCCCGCTGCCCTTCGACTACGACAAGGAGCTCATCGGCGCCCGCACACCCTGCCTCGAGGGCCAGCGCAACTTCATGAGGGCGGCCCGCGACATGGGCTTCCGCTACGACACCAGCGGCGTGAACGACCAGGTCTGGCCGAAGAAGAAGATGGGCCTGTGGGACGTCTCCATGCAGCTCGTGCCGTTCCCCGGCCACTCCTTCGAGCAGCTCACCATGGACTACAACTTCATGGTCAACCAGTCGGGCACCACCACCCAGGGCAACCCCGCCAAGTTCGACTCGTGGGGCGACCAGATGCGCGACGGCCTGCTCAAGGGCTTCTCACGGGCCTACAACGGCAACCGCGCACCCCTGATCATCGGCAACCACTTCGAGTCCTGGAACGGCGGCACCTACATGCGGGCCGTCGAGGAGGTCATCGAGACGGTGTGCACGAAGGAGGAGGTGCGCTGCGTCTCGTTCCGGCAGCTCGTGGACTGGCTCGACGCCCAGGACCCGAAGACGCTGGAAAAACTGCGCACCCTGCCGGTAGGCCAGGCGCCCAAGGCGGGCTGGGCGTCGTTCCTGTCCGACCGGCCCGCCCCGGCACCCAGGGGCGTGCCCGGGGCTCCGGCGGCCGGGAGGTAGCCCTTCGGGCGGCTGTCGGGTGGCGCACGCGCGCGTGAAGAAGGCCACTCCGCCATGGGACGGAGCCCAGGGGTGCGTAGGGTCGTACTCATGAGTACAGCAGGCGCGACCGCCGATCCCCTCGCGGCCCTGGGGGCGCTGCCCGGAGTGGCCGATTCCGTGGAGTCCGTACGCAAGGCCGTCGACCGGGTCTACGGACACCGTGTCATGCGGCGGCGCAGCAATGCGATCACCTCCGAGGCCGCGCTGCGCGGCGCCCGCGGCTCGGCCGCGCTGTCCGGCGCGGACTGGGCCCTGGAGGAGGTGCGCCGGCGCACGGACTTCAGCGGTGACGACGAGGCGCGCACCGTGGGTGCCGCCCTGCGGCTCACCGCGGAGGCGGGCCAGCTGCTGTCGATCTGGCGGCAGTCACCCCTGCGGGTGCTTGCCCGGCTGCACCTGGTGGCTGCCGCGGACAAGGGCGACCAGGTGGGACGGCCCCGCAAGGAGGGCGAGCCGGTCGACGAGCCGCTCGTCGGACTGCCGCTGCCGAGCGCCACCGAAACGCACGGCAGGCTGGACGGACTGGCCGGGCTGATCATCGCGGGCGGCTCCGCTCCGGCGCTGGTGACGGCCGCCGTCGTGCACGGCGAGCTCCTCGCGCTGCGTCCCTTCACGTCCCACAACGGCCTGGTCGCGCGCACGGCCGAGCGCATCGTCCTGGTCGGCAGCGGGCTGGACCCGAAGTCGGTCTGCGCGGCCGAGGTCGGTCACGCCGAACTGGGACGTGACGCGTACCTGGAGGCCCTCGCCGGGTACGTCTCCGGTACCCCGGCCGGCGTCGCCGCCTGGATCGCCCACTGCGGCAGGGCGGTCGAACTGGGGGCGCGCGAGTCCATGGCGGTGTGCGAGGCACTGCAGCGCGGAGCGGCGTGACATCGCCCGGCCGGAAAAATGATGCGGCGGTACGAGAACTCGTACCGCCGCTGGCATGAGCATCGGGTTACCAAGCGTCCTCGATATATGCCCATCAGGTCGGGAGCTTTGCCCGTCCCCTGGTGTGGCTGGCCCGTATTCGACGGGTCGACGTCGCGTGGGTGCCCGGTGTTCATGCTCGGTCCGTGGGGCCAAATGCGTTAAAAGGTGATCCTCTCGGATGTCCTTGGTCTCGCGGGCCGTTGAGTCCTTTGTACTCCTGCCCCGCAGCAAGCGGAAGTCCAGGCCCTACTTCTTTACTTTCGGCTTCACATAGAAAGGGCAATCGCCACAGGTCAAGCGACCGTCGCCCGGCGCCGGTTCGCATACCAGACGAGTCCCGCGGTGGCCGCGGCGGCGCCTATCGCGGCGACCGCGACGAGCGCCGGGCGCGGCGGTACCGAGAACGCGGGGATGCGCTGCTTGAGCCGGACCGGGCGGTGGAAGTCCAGGATCGGCCACCCGCGCGCGAGGGCCTCGCGACGCAGTGCCCTGTCCGGGTTCACGGCGTGCGGGTTGCCCACGGACTCCAGCATCGGCACATCGGTCGCCGAGTCGCTGTAGGCGTAGCAGCGGCTGAGGTCGTACCCCTCGGACTCGGCGAGCTCCCTGACGGCCTCCGCCTTGGTCGGGCCGTACGCGTAGTACTCCACCTCGCCGGTGAAGCAGCCGTCGTCGCCCACGACCATGCGGGTGGCGACCACGCGGTCGGCGCCCAGCAGCTCGCCGATCGGCTCGACCACCTCCGCGCCCGACGTGGACACGATCACCACGTCGCGGCCGGCGGTGTGGTGCTCCTCGATGAGGGAGGCGGCCTCGTCGTAGATGATCGGGTCGATCAGGCCGTGCAGCGTCTCGGCGACGATCTCCTTGACCTGCTGCACGTTCCAGCCGCGGCACAGGGCGGACAGATATGCGCGCATGCGCTCCATCTGGTCGTGGTCGGCGCCGCCGGCGAGGAAGACGAACTGGGCATATGCGGTGCGCAAGACGGCCCGGCGGTTGATCAGACCGCCTTGGTAGAACGACTTGCTGAACGTGAGCGTGCTCGACTTCGCAATGACCGTCTTGTCCAGGTCAAAGAAGGCGGCTGTGCGGGGCAACGAGTGGTTTTCCACGCCCCAGAGCATAGGGGCAGCCCATTCGGCGTAAGGTGGGGCGCGTGGGTTTGCCTGAGAAGGCTCTCGGGTACACCATGGAAGTCACGGATCGTTCGCGACCGTGCTAACCCGGCCCGACTCCTCCCCCCCCGAGTCGGCCGTGGGGACGACCCCCGCTCTCCCCCCCGGCGGGGGTCGTCGCATGTCCGGGTGGGTTTTTCCTTCTTTCGCGCGGCCTGGCAGCTGATCCGATGCGGCTCGCGTGGCTATTTTGTCATGCTCATGCCTTATTACGGTGTGTAGCTGTCGGGCTGCTCTGTGAGGGTCGTACACAGGGCCTGGGCGGCTCACCGGTATGGGTGATGGCGATATTCACAACTCCCGGGACGTCCACAGTTATCCACCAAGATCCACACGATTTCCGGGATCGCTGCACCGTGATTCCAACGCGTCCCGCTCGCGGCGAGTTCATGGCCGGTTCCGAGTACCCGGGGGCGTTTGGCCGGTTTCTGTCGGCCGTTCACAGGGAGGCCGCTTGTCGGTTCTTCCCACGTATGGGAATCGCGGGGCCGCAGGGGCCACGCGAGTCGTGCAGCGAAGGGGGTTGGAAACCGTGGCCGGAACCGTCACACACGATCCGCCACCGGCCGCCGGAGGGCGGCAGGGAGGACCGCTGATCGTCACCGAGGACACCGAACTCCTCGACGATCTGCTGCGCCTGTGCGCGGCAGCCGGCGCCACACCCGAGGTGCACCACGGGGTGCCGGAGCGCAGAGGCAGCTGGGAGACCGCACCGCTCGTCCTGGTCGGCGACGACGCCGCGCGGCGGGTGCGCGGGGCTGCCCGCAGAAGGGGCGTCGTCCTCGTCGGCCGGGACCAGGACGACTCCGGGGTGTGGCGGCGGGCCGTCGAGATCGGCGCCGAGCACGTCCTCATGCTGCCCGACGGCGAGCAGTGGCTGGTCGACCGGATCGCCGACGTGGCCGAGGGCGTCGGCCGGCCCGCCCTCACCGTCGGCGTCATCGGAGGCCGGGGCGGGGCCGGAGCGTCCACGCTCGCGTGCGCCCTCGCCGTCACCTCCGCGCGGGAGGGACTGCGCACCCTCCTCGTGGACGCCGATCCGCTGGGCGGCGGACTCGACGTACTCCTCGGCGGTGAGACGGCCGAAGGGCTGCGCTGGCCCGCGTTCGCGTCCTCGCGCGGACGGGTCGGCGGCGGAGCCCTGGAGGAGTCGCTGCCCGAACTGCACGCATTGCGGGTGCTCAGCTGGGACCGCGGCGACCGGATCGCGGTCCCGCCGCAGGCGGTGCGCGCGGTGCTCGCGGCGGCCCGACGCCGGGGCGGCACCGTCGTGGTCGACCTGCCGCGCCGGATCGACGACGGCGTCGCCGAGGTCCTCTCCCAGCTGGATGTGGGCGTGCTGGTGGTGCCCGCCGAGCTGCGGGCCGTCGCGGCCGCGGGGCGGGTCGCCTCCGCGGTCGGCATGGTTCTCCGGGACCTGCGGGTGGCGGTCCGCGGGCCGTACCCGCCGGGGCTCGACGACCGCGAGGTGGCCCGGCTGCTCGGACTGCCCCTGGTCGGCGAGGTGCCGCTCGAGCCGGGGCTGTCGCGCCCGGACCAGGGCACGGCACCCCCGGGCGCCGCCGCGCGGGGACCGCTGGCCCGGTTCTGCAAGGGGTTCTGGGAGCGCGCGCTCGTCGAGGCGGGGACGGCATGAGCACCTTGGCCGGACTCGAGGGCGCGGCGCTGCTCGACGGGGTGCGGCGGTGGCTGGCCGAGAGCGGGGCCGAGCCGACCCCCGCGCGCGTGGCGCAGGCCCTGCGGGAGCAAGGACGGGTCCTCGGGGACACCGAAGTCCTGGGGGCCGCCGCGCAGTTGCGGTCCGAGCTGGTCGGCAGCGGGCCCCTGGAGCCGCTCCTCGCCGATCCGTCGGTGACGGACGTGCTGGTGTCGGCCCCGGACCGGATCTGGGTGGACCGGGGCGGCGGACTGGAACTGACGCAGGTGCGGTTCGCGGACGCCGCGGCCGTGCGACGGCTCGCCCAGCGGCTCGCCGCCGTGGCCGGACGCCGTCTGGACGACGCCCGGCCCTGGGCCGACGCCCGGCTGCCCGATGGCACGCGGCTGCACGCGGTGCTGCCGCCGGTGGCCGTGGGCTGTGCCTGCCTGTCGCTGCGGGTCGTGAGGCCGCGTGCCTTCACGCTCGGCGAGCTGGTCGCGGCGGGCACGGTGCCGCCGGGCGGGGACCGCCTGCTGCGCGCCCTGCTCGACGCCCGGCTGTCCTTCCTCGTCAGCGGCGGCACGGGCACCGGCAAGACCACGCTGCTGAGTGCCCTGCTGGGGCTGGTGGGGCCGGGGGAGCGGATCGTCCTCGCCGAGGACTCGGCGGAACTGCGGCCCGATCACCCGCACGTCGTGCGACTGGAGACCAGACCCGCCAACCAGGAGGGCGCGGGCCTCGTCACCCTGGAGGACCTCGTGCGCCAGGCGCTGCGGATGCGGCCCGACCGGCTGGTCGTGGGCGAGGTGCGCGGGCCCGAAGTGGTGCACCTGCTGGCCGCGTTGAACACCGGCCACGAGGGCGGCTGCGGGACCGTGCACGCCAACGCCGCCGCCGATGTGCCGGCCCGGCTGGAGGCACTCGGCACGGCCGCGGGACTCGACCGGGCCGCACTGCACAGCCAGTTGGCGGCCGCCCTCTCCATCGTGCTGCACCTGGTGCGCGACCGGGCCGGGCGGCGGCGGATCGCCGAGGTGCACGTGCTGGAGCGGGACGCGTCCGGGCTGGTGCGGACGGTGCCGGCGCTGCGGTGGGGAGCGGAGGCGTTCGTGCGCGAGCGCGGATGGGAGCGGCTGAGGGGGCTGCTGCGGGGCGGGACGAGTGGGATCGAGCCGGGTGAGGGCGAGGGGGAAGAGTCATGACGGGGGCGCCTGAGATGACGGTGGGTGCGGCCGTGGCGTGCATGGGGGCGGCTGTCTGGCTGCTGGCCGAGCGGGAGGAGACGGCACGGCGGGCGCGGTTGCTGCTCGCGGAGGGCGGCCCCGTCGGGAGCGAGCCCCTCGGATGGCGGCGCACGGCCGGTGAGCTGCGGCGCGTCCGTGGGCGGCTGCGGGCCGAGTGGTGGTCGGCGGCGGCCGGGCTGGTACTGGCGGTGCTCGGGACGTCGGTGCTGCCGGTCGTCCTGGGGGCGGCCGGGGTGCCGTTGCTGCGGCGGGCCCGGCTGGCCGGCCGGGCGCGACGGCACCAAGAGCGCCGGACCGACGCGGTGATCGCGTTGTGCGGGGCGCTCGCCGGCGAGGTGCGGGCGGGACGCCAGCCGGGTGAGGCGCTGCTCCGGGCCGCCCGGGACTGCGGCGGACTCGCGGACGCGCAGTCCACGGTGCTGGCCGCGGCGCGGTTCGGCGGTGACGTGCCGGACACGCTCGCCACGGCGGCACGGCAACCGGGCGCCGAGGGCCTGCGCGGGCTCGCGGCGTGCTGGCGGGTGGCCGTGGACCAGGGCGCGGGGCTCGCGGCCGGACTCGACCGGCTCGCCGCCGCCCTGCGCGCCGAACGCGACCAGCGGTGCGATCTCCGAGCCCAGCTGGCCGGGGCCCGGGCCACGGCGGTGATGCTCGCCGGGTTGCCTGCCCTGGGGCTTCTCATCGGGACAGCGCTCGGCGCCGACCCCCTCCACGTCCTGCTGCACACCGGGGCGGGTCTGGGCTGTCTGGCGGCCGGCGGGGTGCTGGAGGGCCTGGGGCTGTGGTGGGTGCGGCGGATCGTGCGGGGCGCGGAGGCGGCGGCATGAGCGGGGACGTCGTCCACAGGCTGTGGGCGGCCGTGGGGATCGTGACGGCCGCCGGATGGCTGGCGCGCCGGCTGGTACGGGCGCGCCGCCGTCGGAGGATGCGCCGGCGACTGACCGAGCTGTCAGGGGTACGGGAGGCACCTGTGCGTGTCCCGCGGCCGGCATGGCGTGGGGCCGCACGGACGTGGCTGGCCCCGGCGGGCGTGGCGTGTGCCGGATGGGTGCTGATCGGAGGCCTCGCCGGGGCCGCCGTGGGACTGGCCGGGGCGGTGGGGGTGTGGCGGTGGCGATCGAGTCAGGAGACGGCGGACGCGGACCCGGGCGCCCCCGACCTCGCAGAGGCGGCGCGGCAACTGCCCCTCGCCGCCGACCTGCTGGCGGCCTGCATCGCGGCGGGCGCCGGCCCGGTGATCGCGGCGCAGGCGGTGGGTGAGGCCTTGGGCGGCCCCGTCGGCGATGCCCTGGCCCGGGGCGCGGCGGAGGTGCGGTTGGGCGGCGAACCGGGCTCGGCCTGGCGGCGGTTGGGTGCCGTGCCGGGCGCCGAAGGGCTGGCCCGGCTGCTCGAACGGGCCGATGTTTCCGGGCTGCCCGCGGCAGTGCCGGTCGCGCGGCTCGCCGCTGAGGCCCGGGCCGACTGGGGCCGCGCCGCCACGGCCAGGGCCCGTCGAGCGGGCGTGATGGTCAGCGCACCGGTCGGGTTGTGCTTCCTGCCCGCGTTCATCGCCGTCGGTGTGCTGCCCGTGGTGATCGGACTCGCGGGCGGGGTGCTCGGAGGGGGTGGTGGGTGACGCGGCGACGGACGCGGAGCAAGTGAGCGACAAACAGTGATGGTTCGAACTCTTTCCTCATGGGGGTTGAGATGTATCAGGCGGTACGGGCACGGCTGTGTGCCCTGGTGTGTGGGATGCGTGCGGCGCGGCGGGACGCGGGGATGGTCACCTCCGAGTACGCGATGGGAATCGTCGCGGCGGTGGCGTTCGCCGTGGTGCTCTACAAGGTCGTCACGAGCGGCCCGGTCAGCGCGGAACTGCAGAACATCGTGAAGGACGCCCTCAGTGCGCGGATGTGAGCGGGGCGCGGACCGGGGGTTCGTCACGGCGGAGTCGGCCGTGGTGCTGCCGGTGCTGGTGATGTTCGCGATGGCGCTGGTGTGGGGGCTGCTGGTCGTGGCCGCGCAGATCCAGTGTGTGGACGCGGCGCGGACGGGCGCGCGTGCGGCGGCCCGCCAGGACCCGCCGGGCGCGGTCGTGAAACTGACTCGCGAGGCGGCGCCGCCCGGCGCGAAGGTGACGGTCAGCCGGGACGCGGAGCACGTCCGGGTGACCGTCGTGGCCGAGCCGCCGGTGCTGCGGGGTCTGTCCTTCGCCGTGCGCGAGGAGGCCGTGGCGTCGGTGGAGGAGGCGGTGGGCACGTGAGTGGGCGCGTCGCCGCCGAGCCCGGGCGCCGAGGGCGGGCCGGCGCGGGCCGGGTGTGGGGCGCGGGTTCGGATCGGGGGTCCGCCACCGTTTGGAGTATCGGGGCCGTCGCCGTCCTGTGCGTGGTGTTCGGTGTCGTTCTCGCGCTCGGGCAGGCCGTCGTCGTCCGGCATCGTGCGGCGGGCGGTGCCGACCTCGCGGCGCTCGCCGCTGCGGACCACTGGGCCGATGGCGCCGCCCCAACATCCCGTACGTCCACGCCGTCGCGGCCGGTCCGTGTAGTTCTCCTCCGCCGAGGCCGATCATGATGTCCACGGGTCCGTCGCCGAGTCGATGCGCCTCGGCGGCAAGGACACTGGTCAATCCGGGCGCCAACCCGACGCCCATCAGGACAGGTCCGTCGACCGCTTCCAGTTCTTCGCAGTAGTTCGAGGTCGCGGTGACGTCGACGAATGCCGCCCCACTGCGTACCGCTTCTTCTGCCAGGCGAAGGTCCTCGAAACCCGAGGCATTCACCACGACATCGAAGTCTCGAACCACAGCCGAATACGCGCCGGGCTCTTTAAGATCAACGACGACGTCAGCGCGAGCACGATCGCGCCCGGCGGAGTACGCGGAGATTTCGGGGACCTTCGCGAGTTGTTTCATCAGGGGAACCCCGACGGCACCGTAGCCACCGAGTACCAGAACCTTCGTCATTATTTCGCCTCCCGAGTCGCTAGAGTTCGACTCTAGAGTTAAACTCTAATCATGACTGAGGTACTTCGGGAAGACACGTCGGCGCGGCGCAAGATCATCGAGGCAGCGCGCGAAGTTTTTGTCGATCCCGGCTACGCGGCCGCCACGATCAAGCAGCTCGCCGCGGCGGCGGGCGTGTCGGTGCAGAGTGTCTATTTCGTGCGACGGTGGCCTGGTAGTCGTGTCCCTGCCCGGCGCACTGCCACCAAATCTTGG
>NZ_JBEOXI010000011.1:0-63822 GCF_040296465.1 Streptomyces sp. NPDC002130 | reverse complement strand
GCGACGGGTTGCGGTGCCGCAACCGCCGGTAGACCTCGAGCGGGGTCAGCTCGGTGTCCACGTCGATGCGGTGCCCGATCTGGATCTGGTAGATGTCCCCGACGCCGATGTGTGCCAGGCAGCGTTCCACCTGGGCGAGGAAGGTCCGCTCGTCGGTGCTGTCACGGACCGTGCGCGGGGTGGGCGCCGCGGGCAGCGGGGCGGGCTCGGGCGCGGGCGGGCGCAGTCCGGCGGCGACGGTGGCGAGGAGGCCGGGGTCCGCGGCGGGTGGGAAGTCCGGGCAGCGGGCGGTGAGCTGCCGGGCGGTGCCCGCGTCGAGGTCGTAGCGCACGACCTCGCGGAAGAGGGTCAGGACGAGGTCGGGGCCGCCGTCGGCGGTGCGCTCGGGCAGCCGTTCCATGTGCCAGGCGGCGCCGTAGCCGACGGTGGCCAGGAAGCCGAAGGCGTATTCGTCCGCGGGCGCCGAGGTCTCCACGGTGAACGCCCGCTGGGCGGCCCGCAGCAGTTCCCACACCTGGCCGGAGTCGGCCAGGGCGCGTGCCCCGTCCGGCAGTTCGGCCAGCCCCAGGTCGGCGGCGGCGGCGCGCAGCGCCTCGGTGACGGCGGGGGCCCCGTCGACGGTGACGCGGTCGGCGTGCACCTGGAGTTCGGCGAGCCGGCCGTGGCCGACGACGGCGCCGTTGCCGTCCTCCTCGGGGGCGGCGAGGCTCTCCAGCAGGAAGACCTCGTCGCCGGCGCGGGCGCGCAGGGCCGTGTACAGGTCCAGCGGGTCGTGCGGGGGCAGGACGGTCTCGTCGACGCGGACGGTGAGCGACCGGCGTGGTGCGCCGGCCGCTCGGGGCGGTGAGTCGAGCAGTGTGGTCACAGGTGAACCCCATCCTCGAAAGGTGGCGGGCGATGGTCAGCCGTAGCGGCGCAGCTCGTGGAAGAAGTCCTGCTCGACGGCGAGTTCACCGGAGTCGAGCAGCCGGTCGTAGACGTGCTTGCCGACGGCGAGGTCGAGGACGCCGAGTCCGAACGGCGAGAAGAACACCGGCCGGTCGGTGGGCACGGCGGCCGCGCCGGTCAGCACGTCGTAGAGGGTGCCGTCGATGAACTCCCGTCCGCCGCTGAGCCGTTCGGCCAGGTGCGGGGAGGTGTCGGCCTTCAGGCAGTGCTCGACGTCGTCGACGAAGTTGGCGCCGGTGAGGATCACCTCGGGCGCCAGGTCGCGCAGCGACACGTGCAGCACCAGGGGGTGGTGGCCGAACCAGCCGGGGTCGGTGACGTGCGGGGTGCCGGCGACGGTGGCGAAGACGACGAGGTCGCTGCCGCGGACGAGGTCCTCGGCCGACCCGTGCACGGTGACCCGGCCCCCGGACCCGGAGCGGTCGAGGTGTCCGGCGAACCCGGCGGCGTGCTCCGCCGACAGGTCGTGCACGCCGATCTCGTCGAACTCCCAGCCGGTACCCGCCAGATACTGGTGGATGTACCGGGCGATGAGACCGGTGCCGAAGAAGCCGACGCGGCGCGGCCGGTCCCCGCGGGCCCGACCGAGGGTCTCGGCGGCCAGCGCCGCGGAGGCGGCCGTACGAGCCGCGCTGATGATCGAACTCTCCAGGCAGGCCAGCGGGTAGCCGGTGTCCGGGTCGTTGAGGATGAGCACGGCGGAGGCACGCGGGAGGCCCGCCGCCACGTTGTCGGGGAAGCTGGAGATCCATTTCAGGCCGTCCACACCGATGCCGCCGCCGATCGACGCGGGGAGCGCGATGATGCGGGAGGCCGGCCGGTCGGGAAAGCGCAGGAAGTAGGACGGCGGATTGACGGTGTCACCGGCACCGTGGACGCGGTACGCCGTTTCGATCAGACGCACCACCTCCTGGTGCCGGCCCGCCAGGACCCGGTGGACCTGGGCCCCGGAGATCACGGCGAAGGTGGGCGCCTTGGCGACAGGCGGCATCGTGTACTCCACGTTTCGGCTGACAGTGGTACCGGCCGAACGTAGGCAGCCCTCTTATCGGTGGGGTATCGGACGTCTACAACGGCACTTGGGGGACCCGGGCTCCCCGGCCCGCCGCGCCCGGCCGCCGCCCGGCGTCAGCCTTCCTGGTTCTCCAGCCGGGCCAGCGCGCGTTCCGCCTCCGCCCGCCACTGCGGGGCGTCGGCGCGGACGAAGACGTCGTGGGCGGCGGTCAGCCGTTCACGCGCCGCGTCGTGGCGGCCCAGGCGGCGCAGCGTGTCGCCGAGGGCGAGGTTGATCCGGCCGTCGACGAGGGGGGCGTCGATGTGTTCGACGACCTCCAGTGCCTCGGTCAGCGTGGTCGCGGCGGCCTCCACCTCGTCCGCGCCCAGGCGGCTCTCCCCGAGCCCCAGCAGGGCGTAGGCGAGCCCCACCCGGTCGGACTTGTCGGTGACCAGGGCGACCACCTGCTGGAACGCCTTTTCCGCCAGGTCGAAGTCCGACCGGGCCAGATGCACCCGGCCCAGCCGGTGCAGGGTCTGGGCGGCACCGCGCCGGCTGCCGCCGCCGATGGACTCCATGAGCTGTACCGCTTCGAGACTCAGCTTCATCGCCAGCTCGGTGGAGCCGCGGTCCAGTTCGATCTGCGCCATGTTGTCGAGCGTGTGCGCCTCGGAGGAGGTGTCGCCGACCCGGCGCAGGATGTCCCGGGCCGTCCGCAGCCGGTCCATGGCGACGTCCAGGTTGCCGCGGAACCGGTCCAGGATCGACAGGTTGCGCAGGTTCAGCGCCTGCCCGTGTTCCTCGCCGGCCTGCTCGAACAGCTCCAGCGCCTCGCTGTAGCGGGCGTGCGCCTCCTCCAGCCGGCGGTAGGACTGGGCGACGCCGCCCAGCTGGTGGAGCATGGCGGCCTGCCCGCGCAGGTTGCCCGTCCGGCGGGCCGCGGCCAGCGCCGCCTCGGAGCAGATCCGCCAGTCGTCCAGGTAGTGCCGGGTCTCGAAGAGCACCGCCGCCGAGACCGTGAGGTCCCAGGCGAGGTCGGCCATGCCCAGGGCGGCCGTCTGCTCGACCGCGGCGACCAGCGGCAGGCGTTCCGCCTCCAGCCACTCCAGCGGCGAGTCGAGGAGTTCGTCGAGGTGGATGGGGTCGACCGGCCGGCGCGCCACCTCGCTGTGCACGACGCTGAAGTGGCCCCCGTACTCCCGCCGGTGGGCCTCCTCCGCGATCGTCAGCCAGGTGCGGAAAGCGCGCTCGCGGGCGGCCCGCTGGGCGTCCGGCGGCTCCTCGGCGTAGGCCCGCTCGCGGGCGTAGAGGCGCATCAGGGTCTGCAGCCGATAGCGCAGCCGGCCGGTCGCGTCGACGCCGACGACCTCCAGGAACTGGGCGTCGACGAGGTCCTCCATGATCCGCTCGGCGTCCAGCACGTCGATGTCGAGCAGCGCGCCGCCGACCCAGGCCGCGAAGTCCGGCACGTCGAGCAGGCCGAGCCGCCGGTAGAGCAGCGCCGCGTCCTCGGGCAGATAGCGGTACGACAGCGCGAAGCTGGCCCGCACCCGGGAAGCGCCCTGGCTCAGCTCGTCGAGCCGGCGTGCCTCGTCGTTGAGCCGGGTCACCAGGTGCCGCACGGTCCAGTGCGGTTTGGAGGCGAGCCGGGCGGCGGCGATGCGCAGTGCCAGCGGCAGCCGGTCGCACAGCTCGGCCAGCCGTACGGTGTCGGCGCGGGCGGAGGCGATGCGTTCGGTGCCGACGATCCGGCCGAGGAGTTCCACGGCCTCCGGCTCGGGCAGCACGCCGAGGTGCACCCGGGCTTCCTGCGGCCAGGTGACCAGCTCCTCGAGCTGGTCCCGGCTGGTGACCAGTACGGCACAGCGCCCGCTGCCGGGCAGCAGGGTGCGCAGCTGCGCATAGGAGCGGACGTTGTCCAGGACGACGAGCACCTGCCGTTCGGCGAGCACGCTGCGGTACAGCGCGACGAGCGCCTCCGTCTCCGGCGGTATCTGGTCACTGGGCACGCCCAGCGAGCGCAGGAAGCGGCTGATGACGTCGGCGGCGACGGTCGGCTCGTGCTCCTCGTCGTAGCCGCGCAGGTCGGCGAAGAGCCGTCCGTCCGGGAAGTGTGCGGCGGCCCGGTGGGCCCAGCGGACCGCGAGGCCGGTCTTGCCGACGCCCGCGATGCCGGTGATCAGCCCGAAGGCGGGCCCCTGTTGCCGGTCCCGGTCGGCCACCAGCAGGTCCAGTACCGCGAGTTCTGGCTCGCGGCCGGTGAAGCCGGGTACGTCCGGCGGGAGTTCGGAAGGGACGATGACGGAGTCGGAGCGCAGCGCGTCGGTGGTGACGACCGGCGGCGCGGGGGCGAGGGAGGGGTCGTCGCGCAGGATCGCGTCGTGCAGTTCCTGGAGGTCGGGGCCCGGCTCCATGCCGAGTTCCTCGATGAACTGGGAGCGCGCCTCCCGGAAGGTGCCCATCGCCTCGGCCCGCCGCCCGGACCGGTATTGCGCGAGCATCAGATGGTGCCGGGTGCGCTCGCGCAGCGGATGCTCCCGCACGACGGCCGCCAACTCCGGTACGAGGTCCTGGTGGCTGCCGAGTTCCAGCAGGACGGCGGTGGCGTCGTCGTAGGCGTTGAGACGGTGTCCTTCCAGCCGGGCGGCCTCGTCCTCCACCACCGGGCTGGCGATGCCGGCGAAGGCGGGGCCCGTCCACAGGGCGAGGGCACGCGCGTAGCTGTCGGCCGCGTCGGCGTGCCGGCCCTGCTCCACGGCCGTCTCGGCGTCTCTGACCAGCCGGGCGAAGTCCACCGAATCGACCGCGTGGCCCTCGGATCTGAGGACGTATCCGGGGTGGGCGGTGACGATGATGTCCTCGGTGACGCCCTCGGCCTTGAAGGCCTTGCGCAGGGCGGCGATCACGATCGCGATCTGGGTGCGGGCGGTGGCGGGCGGGCCGTTGTTCCAGACACCTTCGACGAGGGTGTCGACCGGCACGATCCGGCCAGGGTTGAGCAGCAGCAGAGCCAGGACCGTTCGCTGGCGCGCACCGCCGACGGTGAGCGCACGGCCGTTCGCCGTCACCGACAGGGGCCCCAGGACCTTGAAACCGAGCCGCTCGCCCACGGATGTCCCCCCGAACTCCACCCACCGTCCTCACCGGAGCGCCTGGACGACAATACCTGAGCGGCCGGGCCGGTTCGCTGGCGTTTTCCAGCCGTCCCTGAGGTCAGGGGCTTCGACGGCGCGGAATTGGGGAATCCTCTTTCCTTTTCGTGGATTGTACAAGGGATCGGTTGTGCGAATTCGCAGCGAGTAATCCGGGAGGGATAACCGCTTCCGATAATCCGTTGCCCCTTACATCAGGTAACCGCGAAACTCCCCGGTACCTGTAGTGGCCGGATTCCACCCCGGGATCCGGCCGTCCCGCTCGCACAGATGGCCGATTCGCTATCGCACAGGTGATCCGATCAGGCCATACCGGACAACCGCCCCGCTCGGCAGGCCCACCGGGGCCCGGGGAGCAAGGGGGAGCAGCCGGAAAACGCCGATTCCCGGGGCCGGATCAACGATGTCCACCGCCCCGCGGGCGGACGCGGAACCGGCACCCTGACCGAAAACGATCAGGCCGCGGAGGCACGAACGGCTACTCAGCGCCCGTCCGAAGCCCGCAGGACCGCGCGACCGTGCCCGCCGGTTACGGCGCGGCCCTCAGCAAGGGCAGCGGCACCCCGGGCGGCAGCCGTGGGCACATTTCTGCGACCGCCGTTGAGGCCATTCGCCCTCTCGGTGAGATCCTCGCGCGGGCCGGTCAAAGCCTCGTCGACCGCCGCGGCCGACTCCGCCCTGCTCGCGCCTACCGCACACCTCGGAGAGCAGAAGGAGGCCTATTTCCAAACCAAGCGCACGCCGATGTCGAACAGACCGTGGAACTGCCCTAATGAAGGACACGCCCCCGGCAGACATCTCGGCGCCGTACACCGCGCGGCCGCGGGCGAAACCCCGTTCAGCCGGGACGCCCTGCGCCGGCTGATCGATCGGGCGGTGGCCATGCCGGAGCCCGCTGCCCGCGCTACGGCCTGCTCGCCATGCACTCCTCTGCGGGCTCCTGGTGGACCTCGGTGGTCCGCTCCTCCGGCGCCGACCTGGGGAGCCGGTGCAGGGCGGCCGTTCCGAGGGCGGCGTGCAGGAGGCTCGCCACGACCACGACGACGTGCAGGCCGACGTGACATTGGCCGGGGAGTCCATGGGGGCGGTGCTCGCCCTGACCACCGCGGCCGATCTCCCCGAGCGGGTACGACGGGTCGTCGCGGTGAACACCTACGACTTCCACGGCGGAATCGCCCGGTCGAGCCTCCTCGCCCGCGTGGTGGTCAGCGGCGTTCTCGCCCCCGGAGTGGGGCCGGTGATCGCCGGGGTGGAGCCCGAGCCCGCCCTCCGCAAGATCCTCCAGGGCGGCCTCGGCGACAAGAGCGCGCTGCGGGCGGACTACGTGGGACGAGCTCCTCCGGGTCGGCGCCCGTCCCGGCTACCCCACGGTCGCCCGAGCCGTGTACCAGGCCCTGCCCAGCCTCATCGCGGCCCGCTCGCGCTACCGCGAGGTCAAGGCGCCCGTCCACCTCGTCTACGGCGAGGAGGACTGGTCCCGCCCCTCGGACCGGCAAGCCAACAAGCGGCTGCTTCCGGCAGCCGAGTTCACGCGGGTTCCGAAGGCCGGGCACTTCATCCGCCCTGGAACGCCCCGACGTGCTGGCCTACCTGCTGAACGCGGTGGCGTGACCGCCCGGGACCACTGTGGTCACTGGTGCGCCTCGGTCATCCAGGCGACCCACAGGTCAGAGCCCTTTGCGGCAGGCTCCAGAATCGCCACGCACTCCACGTGCGACGTCATGGGCAAGATGTCTCACGACGAGGCAGCGGAAGAAGCACCAGTTCAAGGAGCGTTCGTCGATGGTCTTGCCGGGGCCGGTGCCGGGGCCGCCGGAGACCCGGAAAGGGCCGCTGTAGCGGCGGCCGACAAGCTTGGCCTGGGCGGGGTGGAGGAAGACCTTCCAGGCGCGGAAGTCGCCCTCTTCGATGATGTCCTTGAGGGTGTCGTCGATGGTGGTGACCGTGGTGCGGGCGAGCGCCGCGTCCAGGTCGTGCCGCTCCGATGCGTCGAGTTCGACGTCGACGGGAGCGGTGACTACTGCGCACTTCCGCGATGGACAGGCCTGCGGCCAGGCCTGATCTCGCCTCGCCCTTGGCGATGCCGTTTCGAAGCACGCGAGACACCCCCCCACCCCCTGCCCTGCACGTTCATCGGCCCCGAGGCCGCTGCGGCCGGCCCGTACACGCCGCCGCATCGAAACGACGACACCCGCGAACTGCCGGTTCTGTCCGAGCAATCACGCCCGGACCGTTGACGCGGCGGCCGGATGGGGCCTCATAATCGGGCACTCGCTGTCATCGATGACACAAGTCAACGATGACACTCTGGGTCGACGGCACGGAGGGCCGGCACCGGCCCGGGGTGCACTTTTTCGGTCCGTCGCGCAGAAGCCGCAGTCACCGCTGCGCCGACGGCCGCGGGACAAGGAGACACCATGAGCTCTGCACGCGTATCCCGGCACGCCCGCACACGGATGATGGCGGCGGTGGCGACCGTCTGCGCCCTGTCGGCGACCACGCTCGCTCCCCATGCCGTCGCAGCCGACACCCCGATGTACACCGAGACCTACAGACCCCAGTTCCACTTCACGCCGCAGAAGAACTGGATGAACGACCCCAACGGCCTCGTCTACTACCAGGGCGAATACCACCTCTTCTACCAGTACAACCCGAACGGCAACTCCTGGGGCGACATGTCCTGGGGCCACGCGGTGAGCAGGGATCTCGTGCACTGGAAGGAGCTGCCGCTCGCCCTGTCGCACGACGACGAGGAGATGGTCTTCTCCGGCGGTGCGGTGGTCGACTGGGACAACACCACCGGGTTCGGCACGAAGAAGAACCCGCCCATGGTGGCGATCTACACCAGCGCCTACAAGAACGGCGGCAAGCAGGCCCAGTCGCTCGCCTACAGCACCGACCGGGGCCGCACCTGGACCAAGTACCAGGGCAATCCCGTGATCGACATCGGCTCCAAGGACTTCCGCGACCCCAAGGTCCAATGGTACGCACCCACCAAGAGCTGGCTGATGACGGTGTCGCTGTCCGCCGAGCACAAAGTGCGGTTCTACTCGTCCAAGAACCTCAAGGACTGGGATCTGCAGAGCGAGTTCGGGCCGGCCGGCGCGACGGGCGGCGTGTGGGAGTGCCCCGACCTGTTCCCCCTCGCGGTGGACGGGGACAAGAAGAAGATCAAGTGGGTCCTGGTCGTCAACATCAACCCCGGTGGCATCGCGGGCGGTTCGGCCGCCCAGTACTTCGTCGGAGACTTCGACGGCAAGAAGTTCACCCCCGACGACAAGGGCACCTACACCCCGCCCACGGGCAAGGTCGTGCAGGACTTCGAAGGTGCCGGC
Source organism: Streptomyces sp. NPDC002130 (assembly GCF_040296465.1). Lineage (NCBI taxonomy): Bacteria > Bacillati > Actinomycetota > Actinomycetes > Kitasatosporales > Streptomycetaceae > Streptomyces > Streptomyces sp. NPDC002130. The sequence continues at coordinate 55,393 of NZ_JBEOXI010000011.1, read as the reverse complement.
TTCGGTGACTGGACGGCGACCGGGACCGCGTTCGGCCAGGGGCCCGCAGCCGGGGCAGTGGACGGTCAGGGAACCGTCGCGGGCTTCGACGGCAGGGGTCTCGCCAACAGTTTCCACGGCGGTGACGGCGCCACCGGCCTCCTCACCTCCCCGTCCTTCACCGTGGACAGCCCCTACCTCAACTTCAGGATCGGCGGCGGGCGGCACCCGCACGAGGCCGGAACCGTCCTGGACGGCACTGCGCCCGAGGGCACGGTCCTCGCCGACTTCGAGGGCGGAACCTACGGCGGCTGGACGGCGACCGGGGACGCCTTCGGCACCGCACCGGCGGGCGGCACCCTCCCCGGCCAGCAACAGGTCTCCGGCTTCCTCGGAGACGGGCTGGCCAACACCTTCCTGAACGGCGACGCCACCACCGGCACCCTCACCTCGCCCGAGTTCACGATCGACAAGAAGCACGTCAACTTCCTCATAGGCGGCGGCAATCACCCCGCAGGCTCCGCCGACCCCACCGCCGTCGAGCTCCTCGTGGACGGCCAGGTCGTCCGCAGCGCCACCGGAAAGGACACCGAGGCGCTCAACTGGGCCTCGTGGGACGTCAGTGACCTCGCCGGCAAGAAAGCGCGGATCAGGATCGTCGACGACAACACGGGCGGCTGGGGCCACCTCAACGTCGACCACATCGTGCTGTCCGACACCCAGGCCGCACGCGTCTCCCAGGAGACGTCCGTCAACCTGATCGTCGACGGCAAGGTCGTCCGCAGCGCCACCGGCTCCGACAGCGAGACCCTGGACTGGGCGTCCTTCGACATGCGCCCCTACGCGGGCAAGAAGGCGCGGATCCAGGTCGTGGACAAGAACACCGCCGGCTGGGGCCACGTACTGGCCGACCAGTTCACCGCCGCCGACAAGCCCGCCAAGTCCGTCGTGCAGCGCGCCGACTGGGCCGACTACGGCAAGGACTACTACGCGGCGGTGTCCTGGGAGAACGCGCCGGGCGGCAAGCGCTACATGATCGGCTGGATGAACAACTGGGACTACGGCCAGTCCGTCCCCACCTCGCCCTGGCGGGGCGTGCAGAGCGTCCCGAGGGAGATGGCCCTGCGCACCGTCGACGGCCGAACGCGCCTGACCAGCAAGCCGGTGGGCAGCCTGGAGTCCCTGCGCGGGATGCGCCCGGCGACGGCTTCCGGCGTCACCCTCAAGAGCACCTCGAAGCCCCTGACCGGCCCCGGGGCCAAGGGCAAGGCGCTCGACATCGAGGCCACCTTCTCCCTCAAGGACGCGGACCGCTTCGGCCTGAAGGTGCGCACCGGAGCGGGCGGCGAGGAGACCGTCATCGGCTACGACACCACCACCCAGGAGCTGTACGTCGACCGCACCCGTTCCGGCGCCGGGGACTTCAACGGCACCTTCCCCGGCGTGCAGACGGCGCCCCTGAAGGCCAAGAACGGCAAGGTCAAGCTGCGTATCCTCGTCGACTGGTCATCCGTCGAGGTCTTCGGCGGCGACGGCGAGGCCGTGATCACCGACCAGGTCTTCCCCGATCCCTCCAGCACCGGCGTCGCGGTGTTCGCCGAGGGAGGCACCGCCACCCTCGACGACCTGCGCGCGTGGCAGCTGGGGTCCATCTGGCGGTGATCAGGCGGGGCCGTGCGCCGGTCGGCAGGAGCGGCTTCCGGCGCGTGGCTTCCGGCGAGGCAGGCGTCAGGGCAGCGGCGTGAAGCAATGTCCCGTTCCTATGGCGACAGCATGACTCCGGCATCCGTCCGGGACGAAGTCGGCAGGCTTTCCGCCCGTTCCGCGTCAGCGATCCTCAGTCGACGCGTTCCACGAGCAAGAACAAGCCCCAATGCGCACACTCGTCGGCGTACCGCACCCGGGCGGCCGCGTGACGGACATACCGAAGCTGCACACGGCTCCTGGCGCGAATCTGCCCCGTGAGTGCTGGCCCTGTCTCCACAGCGGTCTCGAACTGAGGGCGACACGCAGGGCCATGATGCGCTCCGGGAGAACCGCCGACACGTTCGCGTGCGTCGTGATCTACGGTGCCATCAGTCGCCTACGCCGGGGAGGGCCCGTGGAGCTGACAAGTACAGCGCTCGCCGAGCGAATCGCCGAGCAGAGAAGGGGAGTCGGCGACCCTCGGGCGCTGGTCGGTGAGATGCGGCGCTCGGTCCTGCTGGTGCCCACGGCCGGTGGGGGCCTGTGGTCGGCGTGGTCGGGCGGGGTGCGGTGGATCTGCGGGTTCACCGACGAGGCGGCACTGGCCCGGTTCGCTCTGCTGCACGGATCCGGTGATCAGCCCATGGACTACGCGGCGCTGCTGGGCGCGCGCATCGTCGACGAGGTCGTGCCGTCTTTGGACGAGCCCGCCGGCCTGGCCGTCGACATCGCCACCGAGGACGGGTCGATGTTCTTCCCACCGGTCGTGGGCGTCGTTGCGGACGACGTCGCCGTCGACTCCGGCGCGGCCAAGGAGGGGCGCGGCCATGGGCGTTGACGGGGCCGATCTGCAGTTCGACAGGGTGTCGGTCGCGAAGTTCACGCAGGGCGTGGGCGCGACCATCGACGGGCTCGGTGATCTGGGCGGCGCCACCGGTTCGGTGCTGGGCAAGGGCTTTTCGGAGCTGGCGATGACCGGGATGGAGGCCGGGCACCACGGCCTCTCGGTCGACTTCGAGGACTTCTGCGAACGCTGGGAGTGGGGTGTGCGGGCCCTGGTGGGCGACGCCAGCGCGCTCGCGAACCGCCTCGGACTGGCGGCGGGCACCCAGTGGGAGCACGACCAGTACGTCGAGGGCACGCTGAAGGTGGGCGTCAATTCCGTGATGGGCGGCAACCCGCACGCCACCGAGGAGGAGATCGCCCAGCAGGGCTGGGGTGACATCGTCACGCCGGACTACCTGAACCCGGACTGGAGCGCGGAGTCGTTCGACAAGGCGGGTGAGGACATCGAGCAGACGTGGAAGGACACCGGCCGCACGGTGCTCACCGAGGGCGATGGCGGCCGGCGGTCGCAGGCGATCATCGACGCGTCGGGGGTCTCCGAGGACCAGTGGAACCAGGCGCTGGACGACACCTTCGGCCCGTCGCCGGAGGAACGCGCCCAGCGGGCGCAGCAGCAGGGTGAGTCCGGGGGGAACTGACAGTGGGTATAGGCGACTTCCTCAGCGACATCACGCCCGACTCGGTCGAGAACGCGGTCGAGGACGGTGTCGAATGGGCGGGCAACCGGGTCGAGGACGCCGGCAACTGGACCGCCGACCGGCTGCAGGACGTCGGCTGGGAGTCCGGTGCCGACTGGGTGCGCGAGCAGTCCCGTTCGGTCGCCAACCGCATGGGCGCCGAGGTCGACGAGATGGACCTCGGGCAGACCGAGGACAAGACCAAGCTGATCTACGGCAGCCCGAGCAAGGTCACCGCCACCGCCGACAAGCTCCGGGCCTTCCAGACGGCCTTTGACGACGCCGGTGACGGCCTGAAGGGCCTGGACTCCTCCCGCCTCAAGGGCGAGACGGCCGAAGCCCTGCGCACCGCGGTGAGTACCCAGCCGCCCAAGTGGTACGCCGCCGCCGACGCCTGCGCGAAGGCGCTCGGCGCGCTCGACGCGTTCGCCGGCACGATCACCTGGGCACAGGGACAGGCGCAGACGGCGATCGACAAGTGGAAGGAGGGTGTCAAGGCATCCGAGGACGCCGCCGACGCCCACCGCAAGAAGGTCGACGACTACAACAGCGCCGTCGACCGCTACAACGCCCAGCCCGCCGACAAGCGCGACCCGTCCTCGCTCCCTGCCAGGCCCGCCGCGACGTTCGACGACCCCGGCAAGAAGCTGATGCAGGAGGCCCAGGACATCCTCGCCGAGGCCCGCAAGCAGCGGAACTCGGCGGCGGAGACGGCACGCGCCGCGGTCCGCGCCGCCCGCGACATGGCCCCGCAGAAGCCCTGCTACGCCGAGCAACTGGCAGGCGGGCTCCAGGAGTTCCAGATCATGGGCGACCACGTCGGCGGCGGCATCATCAAGGGCACGGCGGGCATCCTCAACTTCGTCCGCAGCGTCAACCCCGTCGACCCGTACAACATCACGCACCCGGCCGAGTACGCCACCTCCCTCAACAGCCTCGCCGCCGGACTGATCGTCGCCGGCAACGACCCGGTCGGCACCGGCAAGCAGATGATCGGCGACTTCATGAAGGACCCGGCCGAGGGCTTCGGCCGGCTGATCCCCGACCTCGCACTGACCGCCGCCACCGGTGGCGGCGGCGCCGCGGTCAAGGGCATCCGCATCGCCGAGGAGGCCGCCGACGCCGCACGGGCGCGCAAGCTGATCGACGACGCCCCCGACGGCACCCACAACCGCCCCGACGGCGACCGCACCACCGACGGCACCGACCCCGTCGACCTCGCTTCGGGCCGGATGTACCTGCCCCAGACCGACGTCGAAATACCCGGCATCCTGCCGCTGGTCTTCACCCGCCGCACCGAATCCGGCTGCGCGGTCGGCCGCTTCCTCGGCCCCTCCTGGACCTCCACCGTCGACGAACATCTGCGCATCGACGCCATCGGCGTCGTCCACGTCACCGCCGACGGACTCCTCATCCCCTACCCGCACCCGGTCCCCGGCGCGCCCACCACCCCGTCATCGGGCAGAGCCCGCACCCTGCTGGCCCGCGACGCCGACGGCGACTACACGCTCACCGACCCCGACAGCGGCCTGACCTTCCACTTCACCGCCCCGCCCGGCAACGAACCAGGGGGCGACGGCGTCGCCTGGCTGTCGGGCGTCACCGAACGCAACGGCCACACCGTCACCGTGGACCGCACCGAGGGCGGCCTGCCGCTGGCCCTGGCCCACTCGGCGGGCCACCAGGTGAAGCTGTCCGTCGCCGACGGCCTGGTCACCGCCCTGTCCCTGGCCGGCGCGGGAGAGGGCGGCGCGGACCTGCCCCTGATGAGCTACGGCTATCAGGACGGCAACCTCACCACCGTCACCAAACCCTCCGGTGCCACCACCACCTTCGTCTACGACGACCGCCGCCGCGTCATCGCCTGGATCGACTCCAACGGAAGCCGCTACGACTACGTCTACGACGACCGCGACCGCGTCATCGCCGAAGGCGGCGAAGCGGGCCACGTCCAGATCACCCTCACCTACACCGAACCCGACCCCGAAACCGGCCACCGGACGACGGTCCTGACCACCGCCGACGGCCGGGCCACCCGGCATCTGATCGGCCCCGGATGCCGCGTCCTGGCCACCATGGACCCTCTCGGCAACACCACCCGGTTCCACTACGGCCCGAGCGGCGACCTGCAGTTCCGCACGGACCCACTGGGCCGCACCACTGCGTTCTCCCACGACGAGGAGGGCCGGCTTGTCACGGTCACACGTCCCGACGGCACGGAACTCCGCGTCGTTCGCGCCCAGTCCGGCCTGCCCACGGAGCGTCACGATCCGGACGGCGCCCGATGGCTCCAGGAGTTCGACGAGCGGGGAAACCGTACGGCGGTCACCGATCCCGCCGGCCATACCACCAGCTACACCTACGACGAGTCCGGCCTCCTGACGTCTGTCACCGATGCCCTGGAGGCCACCACCGTCGTGCGCTGCGACGAGGCAGGCCGCCCGGTGGAGGTGACCGCCCCTGACGGCGGCACCACCCGCTTGGAACGCGACGCCCTCGGCAGGCCGGTCCGCATCACCGACCCGGTGGGCGGCGTCATCCGCCTGGAGTGGCACGCCGACGGACAACTCGCCCGGCGCACCGGCCCCGACGGCGCCACCGAGTCATGGACCTACGACGGCGAGGGCAACTGTCTCACCCACACTGATGCGGCGGGCGGAGTGTCCCGCTTCGAATACACCCACTTCGACCTCCTCGCCGCCCGCACTCGGCCCGACGGCGCACGATACGAGTTCGAGCACGACACGGGTCTGCGGCTCACCCGGGTCACTGACCCGCAGGGGCTCGTCTGGACGTACGGGTACGACCGGGCCGACCGGCTCGTGTCCGAGACCGACTTCGACGGCCGCACCGTCACCTACGGCCTCGACGCCGCCGGACAGGTCACCACCCGGACCGATCACCTCGGCGGCGTGGCCGCCTATGCGTACGACGAACTCGGCCGGATGGTCCGCAAGGAGGTCGCGGGTCGGGCCACTGTCCATGCCTACGACCACGCCGGACGCCTGATTCAGGCGTCGAGTCCCGACAGCGAACTGGTGCGCCGCTACGACCGGTGCGGCCGGCTCAAGACCGAACTCGTCGACGGCCGTGCCCTCGACCACGCCTTCGACCCCGTCGGCCGCCGGATCCGTCGCATCACCCCGACCGGACTGGTCACGAGCTACGCCTACGATGCCGCGGGCCGCCCCACCCGGGCGACCTCCGGAGGCCACGACATCACCTTCACGCACGACGCGGCCGGACGCGAAGTGGAACGCGTCTTCGCCGGCATCGTCACCCAAACGTCCGCCTGGGACGAGGCCGGCCGGCTGTCGGGCCAGCACCTCACGGCTGGTTCCCGCACCCTCAACCAGCGCACGTACGCCTACCGCGCCGACGGCCGTCTCACCGCAACGTCCGACCGGGTGTCGGGGGCGCGAACTTTCGACCTCGACCCGGCCGGGCGGGTCACCGCCGTCCACGCACGTGGCTGGAGCGAGCGGTACGCATACGATGCGAGCGGCAACCAGACCTCGGCCGCTTGGCCCGACTCACACCCCGGCCACGAGGCCACCGGCCCTCGCGCCTACACCGGCACGACCGTCACGCGTGCTGGTGACACCCGCTTCGAGCACGACGCCCTTGGCCGCGTCACCCTGCGCCAGAAGGTGCGGCTCTCCCGCAAACCGGACACCTGGCGCTACACGTGGGACGCCGAGGACCGCCTCATCTCCGTGGTCACCCCCGACGACACCCACTGGCGCTACCGCTACGATCCCCTGGGCCGGCGCACTGCCAAGCAGCGCCTGGCGGCGGACGGCAAGACCATTGCAGAGGAGATCCGCTTCACCTGGGACGGCCTGACCCTCTGCGAACAGACCACCGTTTCGAGCGACCTGCCTCGTCCGGTAGCACTCACCTGGGAGCACCGCGGCCTCACGCCCCTCGCACAAACCGAGCGCATCCTCACCCCGGACGCCCGTCAGGAGGAGATCGACCGGCGCTTCTTCGCCGTGGCCACCGACCTGCTCGGCACTCCCACCGAACTGGTCGACGAGTCCGGGCGCATCGCCTGGCGCGCCCGCACCACGCTGTGGGGAACCACCGCTTGGTCCCGCTCCAGCACGGCCTATACCCCCCTTCGCTTCCCCGGCCAGTACTACGACCCGGAGACCGGCCTCCACTACAACCTCTTCCGTCACTACGACCCGGAGACCGGCCGGTACACGTCTCCGGACCCTCTGGGGCTCTCGCCGGCGCCGAACCCGGTCGCCTACGTGACCAACCCGCACACCGTTTGCGACCCCTTCGGCCTGTCGCCGTACCCGAACGGCGACGGCCCGGCCATCGGCGAGTACACCTCCAAAGGCGAGGGGCAGGATCTCAAACGCTCCGCCATGGTGGGCGACGACCAGTGGCACTTCAACACCGGCCACGGCTACGACCGAGCCCACACCGGCCCGGACGGAACCACGAACGATCTGCGTACCACCAACTTGAAGCCCAACCAGATCGAACAAGCAATCGTCTCCGACGTGTACGCGTACATGAGGGACGGCGGGGTTGTTCCCCGCGCCAGGACCCCCGAGTTCAGCGGCCCGCTCGACAGGTCGGTGCAGATCGACGGGCATGACGTCGGCTACCGGGTCATTCAGCGGCCCGACGGCGCCTATCAACTGTCCACCTACTGGCTCAATCCATAGGGGACGGGTCCCCCCGAGCCCGGCTTCGCACCGGCTGCCCGGGCGGCACCGGGATCGACTGCTAGGGTCTGGGCGCCCATTCCGTCCACCACCATTCCGTCCACCACCACGGCGCTCCGGGGCGCCGGAAGCAATCTGTCTGGAGAAGCGCGCCATGCCCGATCCGACCCCTGCGGCCAGGAGTCTCAGCCAGGCGATCGACGGCGGTGACAGCCGACAGGTCAACGAAACGACCCGCGAGTTCGTCGAGAAGCTCACCTTCGCGACCGCGGACGAAATCCTCGCCATGCTCGAGGACGTCCTCACCGAGGACTGGATGGCCCTGCCGCCCTGGGCCCGGAACCTCGCTTACCGTCTGGCCTGCCTGCAACGTCCCGACGACCCGCAATTGCTCCGGGAAGCAGCCTCAGATCTGCTGTCCTTCGGACCCGACTGGGACACGTTCGCCGAGGACCTCAAGAGGCGCGCGGCGGAACTGGAATAGAGCCTGAATTCCGTAGAGGCCTGACAGATGCACTGTCCGAGCCCATCCGTGGCGCCACGAGTCGAAGCGAATGCGGGTGAGCACGATCGTGTGCAGGGCATTGTCGGCGGCCCGGTCGCCGCCGCGGTTGAGGCGGCGACGGTGCTACGTCCGGACGTGGCCGGCATCGGCGCGACCCCGGCCACGTGCGCGAACACGGCTTCTGGGCGCATCCAGTGGAAGGCATCGAGCAAAGGTTCCGGGCGACCCTGTCGATAATGTGCCGGCGCCCATAGCGGGGTTGACGATCGTCACCTGCTCGTCCGCGAAGCCGGCATCGTGACGCCCCGCCAGATGTACACCGCGAGGACGACGACCGCAAAGGCTTGGCCGAGAACGTCCTCGGCCGAACCGCGCTTGGGCCCCGGCACCCGCTTGGGCCGGATTGTGACCGACCAGGGAGGCAGGAATTCCCGATGGCTGGGATTCCCCAGCCATGCGGCCGGTCCAGAGCCCCGAGACGAGCGCCACCCAAGCGCCAATAAGCTTCCGACCAAGCCGCGAGGGTGTTCTCGGAGCAGACCGAGCTGCCACGACCAGTTGCCCCAGCAGGGTCCGTCCCGCTCACTCCAGAGGCCAGCCGGCCCATCATGGCGAGCGCCACCAGGAATGGAGGCATGCCCTCCAGCCCACAACACCCCGCACCCATGCCGAAGAACCTCTCGATGCACAGGGCCAGAAGCGGGGTCAACAAGCGCTCAGCAGACCATGGTTTCGCTCTGGTCGAGTGAGGCATCGCGATGTCTTGGGTGCGCTTCATGGTCGAGGGGTGCGTCGATCAGCGCAAGAACCAAGAAATGAGTAGGTAGCAAAGCCCTGAGGGAGATCAGTCGCCGGGCAGGCTGCGACCCCATCGGCATGGTGATCAATTGGAGCCGACCCCTGGTGTGTCCCTCTACGCTGGCCTCCATGTCCTCGGGCGTGGGGAAGCTGGCGTGAGCAGGTCAGCGCGCCATGCGTCGCCGGATACCCGTACGCCGCATCCGGCGGTCAGCCGACCTGCCGGGAGGCGCTCCCCTTCGCCCGCCGGGTGAGGGCACGCCGCCTTTGGCGCCCGAGCTGCGCCAGTGCCCGGCCGTACCGTGCGCGCGCCACGGTGCGCAATGGGGGTGGGTGGCGGGCCGGGGTGCGGAAAGGCCCGCACCCCCCATCGGCTGATGTTCGCCGGAATGGGGGTCCGCTCTCCGAGCGGGCGCTCCGCACAGCCTCAAGGAGGGGTCGGTTTCCCACCCGGCGAGCGCGGTGTCAACCACCGGGGAACTTCGAGGCCAACGCGCTGCTCGACGGGTTGCGCCCGACAAGTCGACTGACCCGCGCCATCTGATCGAGGACGACCACCTCACGCTTCGTCAGGAACAGCGTCGAACGAGCGTCAAGACATTTCCCGAACCCGTCCCTTACGGAGTTGAGGCAGAGCGTTCTCGAGCCACGCCCCCGCTGCGAAACCGCAGGTGAGACACGAGGCGGAGAACCTGCAGCATGCTCTACACGGTGGACCTACGGAAACATGTCAGCATGCCCCGCCCGCAACCTGGGGAATCGATAAATCAGCAGGTCAGGTGCCCTTTGCCGCAGGCTCAAGAATCGCCACGCACTCCACGTGCGAGGTCATCGGGAACAGATCGAACGCCCGCAGCGTCCGCACCCGATACCCCCCGTCCCGGAAATACCCCAAGTCCCGCGCCAGCGCAGCCGGATCACACGCCACGTACGCGATCCGCCGCGCCCCCAGCGAGGCCAGGTGCTGGACCGTCTTGCGGCCCGCCCCCGCCCGCGGCGGGTCCAGCACGATCAGGTCGACCTCCGAGATCCCGGTGCGCGGCAGCACGCTCTCGACCTTGCCCTGCTCGATCCGCACCCGCTCGAAGTCCGCGAGGTTGTGCCGCGCGTCCTCCACCGCCCGCTTGCCCGACTCGATGCCGAGGACGGCGCCCTGGTCGCCGACGCGGTCGGCCAGGGCCCCGGCGAAGAGGCCGACGCCGCAGTAGAGGTCGAGGGCCATGTCGCCCTTGCGCGGGAGCAGGCCCTGCATCACGGCCGTCACCAGCGTGTCGGCCGCCTTCGGGTGGACCTGCCAGAAGCCGCCGTTGCCGACCCGGTGCGTGCGGCCGTCCGCACGTTCGCGGACGAAGGGGCGGCCGTGCACGCGGTGGACGCCGCCGGAGCGCTCGTCCACGCGCAGGACGGAGACCGGGCGGTCGAGCTCGACCAGCGGCAGGCGCGCACCCGGCTTCGGCGTGAGGATCACCTGGCGGTCCTGGGAGCCCGTCGCCGCGATCGCCTCGACGGAGTCCATGCCCGTCCAGACCCGCTTCTCGATGCCCAGCTCGCTGACGCCCTCCGCCGCGATCATGCAGTGGTCGATCGGCTCCACTTCGTGCGAGCGGTGCCGGCGCAGGCCCGCCCGGCCGTCGGCGGTGACGGCGTACTGGACGCGGGTGCGCCACGCCGGTACCTGGCCCGCGGGCACCTTGTCGCCCTCGGCGGGCAGCACCGTGCCGTCCCATCCGGCCTCCTCCGGGGTGAGCCCGGCGAGGTGCTGGAGCTGTTCGGCGATGACGTCGGCCTTCAGACGCCGCTGCGCGCCCGGCTTGGCGTGCTGCCAGTCGCAGCCGCCGCAGCGGCCGGGGCCGGCGAACGGGCAGGGCTCGTCGATGCGGTCCTTGGACGCGTCCAGCACCGTCACGGCGTCGGCACGCAGGAACCGCGCGCCCTCCTCGCCCTCCGTCACCCGCGCCACGACCCGCTCCCCGGGCAGCGCGTGCCGTACGAACAGCACCTGGCCCTCGGACGTGCGGGCGATGCAGTGGCCGCCGTGGGCGACGGGGCCGACCTCGACCTCGTACTCCTCCCCCACCAGCGACTTCCTCGGTTCTGCCTGCATGGCGGAGTGACTCCAAAACGCGTGAGGGGGAAAGGCCGAACGAAAACGGCCGGACAACAGCCCACCAGTCTACGTGGCTGCCGCCCGGCCGTTTCACACGAGCCGTCGCTCCGGAAGTTCCTCAGGACTTGGGCTCGGAGGACTCCTTCGACCGCACCTGCGCGGGACCCCGGCGCACGGAGCCCGGCGCGTTCCAGTCCTGCTGCCTGCGGGCCCGGCGCTTGGCCGCCTCGGAGGACTGCAGCTGGTACGGCACCGAGGTCACCATGATCCCGGGCGTGAACAGCAGCCGACCCTTCAGCCGCAGGGCGCTCTGGTTGTGCAGCAGGTGCTCGTACCAGTGGCCGACGACGTACTCGGGGATGATCACCGACACCGCGTCGCGCGGCGACTCCTTGCGCAGGCTCTTGACGTACTCGATGATCGGCCGCGTGATCTCGCGGTAGGGCGAGTCCAGGACCTTCAGCGGTACGTCGATGCCGCGCCGCTCCCACTCCTCGCGCAGGGCCTTGGTCTCCGTCGGGTCGACGTTGACGCTGACGGCCTCCAGGGTGTCCGAGCGCATCAGCTTGGCGTAGGCCAGGGCGCGCAGCGTCGGGCGGTGGATCTTGGAGATCAGCACGACCGAGTGGACGCGGGAGGGCCGCACACTGTCGTCGCTCGGGCCCTCGGGGGCGGCGATCTCGGCGGCGACCCGATCGTAGTGCTTCCGGATGGCCGTCATCGTCGCGAAGAAGATCACCATGCCGAGCAGGGCGACCCACGCGCCGTGGGTGAACTTGGTGACGAGGACGACCACCAGCACCAGGCCGGTGAAGAAGGCGCCGAAGGCGTTGATGGCGCGGGAGCGGACCATGTGGCGGCGCTTGGCCTGGTCCTTCTCGGTGGCCAGGTGGCGGTTCCAGTGCCGGACCATGCCGGTCTGGCTGAGCGTGAAGGACACGAACACGCCGACGATGTACAGCTGGATCAGGCGGGTGGAGTCGGCTCCGTAGATTCCCACCAGCAGTGCGGCGGCGCCCGCGAGGAGCACGATGCCGTTGGAGAAGGCCAGCCGGTCGCCGCGGGTGTGCAGCTGGCGCGGCAGGTAGCGGTCCTGGGCGAGGATCGAGCCGAGCAGCGGGAAGCCGTTGTAGGCGGTGTTGGCGGCGAGGAACAGGACCAGCGCGGTGGCGGCGGCCAGGATGATGAACAGGAAGCTGCCCTTGCCGAAGACGGCCTCGGCCACCTGGGAGATCACCGGGTTCTGCACGTAGTCCGGGCCGAGTGGGACGCCGTTGTGGATGAGGTCCTTGGCCGGGTTCTCGGCCATGCGGACGTCGGTCGCGGCGGCCAGCGCGATGATGCCGCAGAACATGGTGACGGCCAGCAGGCCCATCATCGCGAGGGTGGTCGCGGCGTTCTTCGACTTGGGCTTGCGGAAGGCCGGGACGCCGTTGGAGATGGCCTCGACGCCGGTGAGGGCGGCGCAGCCGGAGGAGAAGGCGCGCAGCAGCAGGAAGACCAGGGCGAAGCCGGCCAGGCCCTGATGCTCGGGCTTGATGACGTAGTCCGCCGTCGGGGCCCGCATGGTGTCGTCCAGGACCAGTCCGCGGAAGGCCCCCCAGGCGATCATGGTGAAGACGCCCGCGACGAACACGTAGGTCGGGATCGCGAACAGCGAGCCGGACTCCTTCACCCCGCGCAGGTTCATCAGGGTCAGCAGCACGATCACCCCGATCGCGCAGAGCACCTTGTGCTCGACAACGAAGGGGACGGCGGAGCCGAGGTTCTCGATGCCGGAGGAGATCGACACCGCGACGGTGAGGACGTAGTCCACGAGCAGCGCACTCGCGACCGTCAGGCCGGCCTTGGGCCCGAGGTTGGTGTTCGCCACCTCGTAGTCGCCGCCGCCGCTGGGGTAGGCGTGCACGTTCTGCCGGTACGAGGCGACCACGGTGAACATCAGCACGACGACCGCGACGGCGATCCACGGGCTGAAGTGGTACGCCGTCACTCCCGCGATCGACAGGACCAGTAGCACCTCGCCGGGCGCGTACGCCACGGAGGAGAGCGGGTCGGAGGCGAAGACGGGGAGTGCGATGCGCTTCGGCAGGAGCGTTTCGCCCAGCCGGTCACTGCGCAGTGCGCGCCCGATCAGGATCCGTTTGGGCACGTCGGTCAGTTTGGACACAACAGAGGATCGTAGGCGTTCGATTGCGAGGTCGCCCACCCGCCACCCCCCAACGGCGTTCCGTCTGCTCTCCGAGTGAATTCAGAGGCGCATGCGGCTGAGGATTCCGCAGGTCACCCCCTTCTCATGCCTATATGACTAAGCCCCGTCCGCTTCCCGGCCGTTGCCGCCCCTGGAGGTCCCATGCACACCCCCGCCCAGCTGATCGGCGCCGCGGCCACTCTTGTCGCCCTCGGAATCCTGACGCTGGCGAGCGTGCGCAGCATCAGCCGCCGCAAGGACGTGTCACCGGGGGCGCGCTAGGCGTTCGGGGCCCCGGCTGCTCGGACCGCTCCGGCTCCGCCGCCCCCGCCTTTCGGCTCCCGTTCTCGTGGCTCATGACGGGTTCCTCCCCGGGCCAGGGGCCGGGCAGGGCCTCGGCAACGCCCTCGGCTTTGCGGATACGTTGGAGTCGGGCAGCCGAACGCGGCATCGCCCCCGGAGGGCATCATGGCGTGATTCCACCGGCATGATGTTGCCCGGCGGCCCGCACGCAGGCCGCGACGTGATGCCTGGCGAGCCGAGAGAGAGACATGAGCACGACATTCATGAAGCCCAGAGGGCCTGCAGGAAGCGCGGTGTGACGCGATGCATATTGTGATCATGGGTTGCGGAAGGGTGGGTTCCGCACTGGCCCAGAACCTGGAGCAACAGGGGCACACGGTCGCCGTGGTCGACCAGGACCCCACGGCCTTCCGCCGGCTGGGCTCCTCGTTCGGCGGCCGCCGGGTCACCGGTGTCGGCTTCGACCAGGACACCCTGCGCGAGGCGGGCATCGAGGAGGCCGGCGCCTTCGCCGCCGTCTCCAGCGGTGACAACTCCAACATCATCGCCGCACGCGTGGCCCGCGAGATGTTCGGCATCGAGAACGTCGCCGCCCGCATCTACGACCCCCGCCGCGCGGAGGTCTACCAGCGCCTGGGCATTCCCACCGTCGCGACCGTCCGCTGGACGGCAGACCAGATGCTGCGCCGTCTGCTCCCCTCCGGCGCCGAGCCGCTGTGGCGCGACCCCACCGGCGGTGTCCAGCTCGCCGAGGTGCACGCCTCCACCGCCTGGGTCGGCCACAAGATCAGCCGGATCCAGGAGGAGACCGGCGTGCGCGTCGCGTTCCTGACCCGGCTCGGCGAGGCGGTCCTGCCCACCTCGCAGACGGTGCTGCAGGAGGGCGACCTGGTGCACGTGATGATGCGCACCGACGAGGTCGACAAGGTCGAGGCGGCGTTCGCCAAGGGTCCCGAAGAGGAGGGCGGTCACTGATGAGGGTCGCCATTGCCGGAGCCGGCGCCGTCGGCCGCTCGATCGCGGGCGAACTGCTGGAGAACGGCCACGAGGTCCTGCTGATCGACAAGGCGCCGACCGCCATCTCGGTCGAACGCGTCCCGCAGGCCGAGTGGCTGCTCGCCGACGCCTGCGAGATCACGTCCCTGGACGAGGCGGCGCTCCAGCGCTGCAACGTCGTCATCGCCGCGACCGGCGACGACAAGGTGAACCTGGTCGTCTCGCTCCTCGCCAAGACGGAGTACGGCGTCCCGCGCGTCGTCGCCCGCGTGAACAACCCCAAGAACGAGTGGCTGTTCAACGAGTCCTGGGGCGTGGACGTGGCCGTCTCCACCCCGCGTCTGATGTCGGCCCTGGTCGAGGAGGCGGTGAGCGTGGGCGACCTGGTCCGTCTGCTCCGCTTCAGCCACGGCGACGCCAACCTGGTCGAGCTGACCCTGCCGGAGGAGTCGGCCCTGGCCGGCACGCAGGTCGGCGACGTCGACTGGCCGCAGGACACGTCCCTGGTGACGATCATCCGCGGCAACCGCGTGCTGACCCCCTCGCGGGAGGACTCCCTGGAGGCGGGCGACGAGCTCCTCTTCGTGGCCGCCCAGGCCCGCGAGGAGCAGTTGGAGGATTTGCTGTCGGTGCGACGGAACGCGGCGAGCTGAGCGCGGTCTCCGAGTCGGCGGAAGGGGCGTCCCGAGAACTCGGGACGCCCCTTCCGTGTCTGTCAGCGCGGGAGGATCACTGCTCGGCGGACCGGGCAGCGGCCTGCCGTTCCCGCTCCTCGGCGGCCTTCTCCTCCGCCTCCATCTCCGCGAACACGTCGATCGGCGCGGGTGCCTTGGCGAGGAACACCCACGTCAGGTACACCGCGAGCAGGAAGGGCGGGATCTTCAGGGCGACCAGGACCCAGCCCAGCTGTGTGGTGTCCGCCCACCAGTACAGCGGGAAGAGGATCGCGCACTTGGCGAGCAGGATCGCGCCCCACGCGTAGCTGGCCTTCGCGTAGGCCTTCTTGCGGCCCGGGTTACGGGTGCGCCAGGAGAGGTTCTCCTTGAAGACCGGGCCGAGGATCAGTCCGATCAGCGGCACCCCGCACAGCGTGGTGATGATGTAGGCGAGGCCCAGTCCCAGCGTGTAGAGCATGCCGGGCAGGTAGAAGTCCTTGGCGTTGCCGGTCATCATCGCGAAGACCACGCCGAACGCCACGCCGAAGACACCGCTGAACGCGTGCTTGACGGTGTCCTTCATCACCAGCCGGACCACGACCAGCACCAGCGACACGGCCAGCGCCGCGATCGCCGACAGGTGGAGGTCCTTGTTGATCGTGAAGATGGTGACGAAGAGGAGGCCGGGAAGCACCGTCTCCACCATGCCCCGCACGCCGCCGAACGCCTCGAACAGGGCGGCCTCGGTCACCGCCCGGGCGTCGTCCGCAGATGTCTCTTCGGTCGGCTTGTCGAGCGACGTCACCGGCTACTCCCGTCCGAGGGGTCTCAGTTCGTACTTGGGATTGAACAGCACCCGGCGGCCCCGGCTCATCGAGACCCGGCCCGACGCGATCAGCTTGCGCCCGGGCTCTATCCCCACGATGGAGCGCCTGCCGAGCCACACCACGTCCAGCGCGGCGGAGCCGTCGAACAGCTCGGCCTCCAGGGCGGGGACTCCGGCGCGCGGCCGAAGGGTGACCGTGCGCAAGGTACCAGTAACCGTCACTATCTGGCGGTCCTGACAGTCTCCGATCCGGATGCAGCCGGCCGTCTCGGTGTCCTCCCGCAGTTCCTCGGACTCCAGGTCCTCCTGCGACGAGGAGAGCCGGTCGAGCATGCGCCGGAACCTGCCCACCGGCTTTTCGGAACGAGGAACAGCACTCATGTCTGAAGCGTACCGGGGCCTACTGACGATGGGCGAGGAGCCCGTTTTCGAAGCGGTACCCCTCACTTCTCGAACCGATACCCCATCCCCGGCTCGGTGATGAAGTGCTTGGGGTGCGAGGGATCCGCTTCCAGTTTCCGCCGCAACTGCGCCATGTACACGCGCAGATAGTTCGTCTCCGTCCCGTACGACGGCCCCCACACCTCCTGGAGCAGCTGCTTCTGCCCGACCAGGCGGCCGCTGTTGCGCACGAGGACCTCCAGCAGGTGCCACTCGGTGGGCGTCAGCCGTACGTCCTTGCCGGCGCGGTCGACCTTCTTCGCGGCCAGGTCGACGGTGAACTCGCCGGTGTCGACGATCACGTCGCCCTCGCCGCCGGCCGGCTCGGCCCGGCGCACGGCGGCCCGCAGCCGGGCCAGCAGCTCGTCCATGCCGAACGGCTTGGTGACGTAGTCGTCGGCCCCCGCGTCCAGCGCCTCGACCTTCTCGTCGGAGGAGTGCCGGGCGGACAGCACCAGGATCGGCACCCGGGTCCAGCCGCGCAGACCCCTGATCACCTCGACGCCGTCCATGTCGGGCAGGCCCAGGTCCAGGACGACCACGTCGGGGTGGCGGGCGGCGGCGAGCCGGAGGGCGGTGGCGCCGTCGTGGGCCGCGTCAACGTCGTAGGTGCGTGCCTTGAGGTTGATCACGAGGGCGCGCACGATCTGCGGCTCGTCGTCGACCACCAGGACGCGGGTCATGAGGCCTGCCTTTCCGGTTCTGCGGTGGGGTGGGGATCCGGGCGGGTTCCCGCCGCGCGGAGGGAGAGGACCATGGTGAGCCCGCCGCCGGGGGTGTCCTCGGCGTTCAGTGTGCCGCCCATGGCCTCGGCGAAGCCGCGTGCCACCGCGAGCCCCAGACCCACCCCCGCGCCGCGCGGGGCGTCGCCGTGGCGCTGGAAGGGCTCGAAGATGCGGTCCTTGGCCTCGTCGGGGACGCCGGGCCCCCGGTCGACCACCCGCACCTCGACCCGGTCGGCCAGCGCGCTGGCGGCGACCAGTACGGGCGCGCCGGGCGGACTGTACTTGACGGCGTTCTCGACGAGGTTGGCCACCGCCCGCTCCAGCAGCCCGGGGTCCACGGCGACCATGGGCAGGGTCTCGGGCACGTCCAGGCAGGCGCTGCCGTCGGGGACGCCGCCGAGCGCCATCGGCACCACCTCGTCGAGGTCGATCTCGCGGATCAGCGGGGTGACGGTGCCGGTCTGGAGGCGGGACATGTCGAGGAGATTGCCGACGAGGTGGTCGAGGCGGTCGGCACCCTCCTCGATGCCCTCCAGCAGTTCGGCCCGGTCCTCCTCGGACCACTCGACGTCCTCGGAGCGCAGGGAGGTCACGGCCGCCTTGATCCCGGCGAGGGGTGTACGGAGGTCGTGGCTGACGGCTGCGAGCAGGGCCGTGCGGATGCGGTTGCCCTCGGCGAGCGTGCGGGCCCGGTCGGCCTCCTCCTGGAGCCGGCGGCGGTCCAGGACGACGGCGGCCTGGGCGGCGAAGGCGGCCAGCACCCTGCGGTCCTCGGCGGGCAGCACGCGGCCGGTCAGCGCCAGCGCCATGTGGTCTCCGACGGGCATGTCCACGTCCGCCTGATCGGGCCGCTCGACGGGACGTCCCCGGCCGACGCGGCCGGCGCAGGTCCACGGCTCGACGTCGCTCGCCCGTTCCAGCAGGGCCGCCGACTCCATGCCGAAGGTCTCCCGGACGCGTTCCAGCAGGTCTTCCAGACCCGTCTCGCCGCGCAGCACGTTGCCGGCGAGGAAGGACAGGATCTCGGACTCGGCCCGCAGCCGGGCCGCCTGGTGGGTGCGGCGGGCGGCGAGATCGACCACGGAGGCCACCGCCACGCCGACCGCCACGAAGATCACGATGGCGACGATGTTCTTCGGGTCGGCGATGGTCCACCGGTGCAGGGGCGGTGTGTAGAAGTAGTTCAGCAGCAGGGAGCCCACCGCCGCCGACGCCAGGGCGGGCAGCAGCCCGCCGAGCAGGGCGGCCGCCACCGTCAGTGCCAGGAACAGCAGCATGTCGTTGGCGAGGCCGAGGTCGACGGCGCTGAGCAGCGCGGCGAGGAGAGGCGGGCCGACGACACCGGCGATCCAGCCCCAGACCCGCCGGGAGCGCCCGAGCCGCGCGCCCCGGGCCACCGGCAGCCCGCGGCCCTTGGCGACCTCGCCGTGGGTGACGATGTGGACGTCGAGGTCGGGTCCGGACTCCCGGGCGACCGTCGCGCCGACGCCGGGTCCGAAGACGTACTGCCAGGTCTTGCGGCGCGAGGAGCCGAGCACGATCTGGGTGGCGTTCACGCCCCGGGCGAAGGCGAGCAGCGCGGCCGGTATGTCGTCGCCGACGACATGGTGGAACGTTCCGCCAAGGTCTTCGACCAGGGTGCGCTGCAGTGCCAGTTCCTTGGGCGAGGCGGAGGTCAGCCCGTCGCTGCGGGCTATGTAGACGGCCAGGACCTCACCGCCGGCGCCCTTCTCGGCCAGCCGGGCGCCCCGGCGGATGAGCGTGCGGCCCTCGGGACCGCCGGTCAGACCGACCACGATCCGCTCGCGCGAGCCCCAGATCCTCGACACCCGGTGCTCGCTGCGGTACTGGGTGAGGTAGGCGTCGACCCGGTCGGCCACCCACAGCAGCGCCAGCTCGCGCAGGGCGGTCAGGTTGCCGGGACGGAAGTAGTTCGACAGGGCGGCGTCGACCTTGTCGGGCTGGTAGACGTTGCCGTGCGCCATCCGCCGGCGCAGCGCCTCCGGCGTCATGTCGACCAGCTCGACCTGGTCGGCCCGGCGCACCACCTCGTCCGGCACGGTCTCCTGCTGCCGCACGCCGGTGATCGACTCGACGACGTCGCCGAGGGACTCCAGGTGCTGGATGTTGACGGTCGAGATCACGTCGATCCCGGCGGCGAGCAGTTCCTCCACGTCCTGCCAGCGCTTTGCGTTGCGGGAGCCGGGGACGTTCGTGTGCGCGAGTTCGTCCACCAGGGCGACCTGGGGGCGGCGGGCGAGGACGGCGTCGAGGTCCATCTCGGGGAAGAGGCCGCCGCGGTACTCCAGCTCCCGGCGCGGCACCTGCTCCAGGCCGTGCAGCATCACTTCGGTGCGGGGCCGGCCGTGGTGCTCGACGAAGGCCACCACGCAGTCCGTGCCCCGCCCGACACGTCGGTGGGCCTCGGACAGCATCGCGTACGTCTTGCCGACGCCCGGTGCCGCGCCGAGGTGGATCCGAAGCTTGCCGCGTGCCATGGCCCCATTGTCTTCCGGTGGTCTGCCGACTGCGGGCTCCGCCGACGGGCCGACCGCGCCGGCCGACGCGAACCGGATCCCGTCGACCGGCCCTCCGCAGCGTCGACCTTACGACCGGAAGGCGGGCCATCCTCGGGCCGGACGGGGTTCGGGGCCGCACTTTGACGGAACTCTGACGCGCCGGCCCACGGGCGGACCGGGCGCCGGGTCCCCGCCCGGCGCCCGGCCGGTCAGGGGCTCACCCGGGGTTGTCGCCGTGGGTGAGGGTCTCCCAGGCAACGAAGAGGTTGTTGCTGCCGGCGGGGCGGTTCCGCCGGGTCAGCGTCGCGGTGTTGGTCATGGCGTGCCCGAGACGGTTGGCCAGGGCGTTGTGCCCGACCTCGGAGACCGGCCCGAGCCCGAGCCTCAGCGAGCCGCCGCACAGCCAGCCCTCGGCACCGGCGCCGAGCTGGTACCTGGCGTGGAAGCCGAGCCCGTGCCGCAGCCGCTCGCCCACGTCGGTGGCGTAGAGGTCCTGCCCCTGGATGCGACTGGTCTCGGCGACGTGCGAGATGGCCGAGAGGCCGTAGCCGGTGTGGGTGAAGTCGCGGCAGGTCTCCTGGCTGAGTCCGGTCACGAAGGTCGACTGCCCCTGCCAGTACCTGACGATCTTCTCCCGGGTGTTCAGGTTCTGGCTCGGCACCGTCCTGGGGAGCGCGCCGTCGGCTTCCAGGTAGACGTAGGCGGCCGTACGTGCGCGGAACTTCGCCATGGCCTTGTCGTACGACGCCCTGTCCTCCAGGAAGACGGAGATGCCGACGGCGGCTTCCGTCATCGACAGCTCCCAGTTCCCGTTGGAGTTCGAGCCGTTGATGATCTCGGGCAGGTAGACGTTGCGGAGCATGGTGGCGAAGCGGCCGGAGTTCGCCCACGTGCCGGTGTACGTGTGCTTGATGATCTCGGCGGCCCTGGGCCAGGAGGAGCCGGCCCAGCCGGTCTGCAGGGGCGCGTTGCTGTCGGTGTGGTCCCGGATCACTGCGGACCAGGCGTCCATCAGCTCGATCGCCTTGCGGGCGTGTCGTTCGTCGCGGGTGATGTACCAGGCCAGGGCCTGGGTGTACGCGGCGATCGCGTCCTCACGCTCGTCCGTGCAGCCGTGGTTGGGGTTGGAGTACGAACCGCACTCGACGACCGCCCGGGGCTTGGGCGTGCGGTTCAGGTCGGCGTACTTGCTCGCCGTCATCTGGTCGAAGGCGCTCTTCCAGGGCTGGGCGCCGGCGTTGACCTTGGAGCGGGTGAAGTCCAACTGCCCCTGGGAGACGGTGACTCCCGGGTGGACGAAGGCGGCTGGGGCGGTGGGTGCGGCGTCGGCGGGCCAGGTGAGGGCGCCGGCGACGAGGGCGGCCGAGGCCGCGAGGAGTGCGGTTCTGCGCATGCGTGGGGGGCCTTCCGTTCTCGTATGTGAACGTAAAGCGCCTTTATGAACAGACGCGTTGGTCCGAGACGGTAGGTACAGACCAATGCGCCGTCAAGGTTCCGCGCACGCTCTCCAGCGCGCACGCCTCTCCGGCCCGCATGTCTCTCGAACGCGCCTGCCTCTCCAGGCGCGCCTGCCTTTCCAGCGCGCATTGCCTCTCCGGCGCGCCTCCCAGCGGGCATGAGAAAGGGCCGCACCCCGTGGGTACGGCCCTGCTGTCTCTGCGGGGTCAGCGGACCTCGGTGATCTCCGGTCCGCGCTGGAGCTGACCCATTCCGCCCGCGAAACGGGAGCCCTCCTCCTGCTGGACGCCCTCGGGGACCATCTGGGCGTCGTTCGGCAGCTTCAGGACGATCGGGTCGCGGGGCGCCATGGGGCCCTCGCCGCGGACCACGACGGTGTCCCGGAAGATCTGCTCGAGCAGCCCTGCCGCCTGCGGCTGCACGGCGCCCTGGCCCGAGATGACCCCGCGCAGGAACCAGCGGGGGCCGTCCACGCCGACGAACCGCACGACCTGGAAGCCGCCGGTGCCGTCCGGCAGCTGTACGGGTACCTGGGCGCGCAGCTCCCAGCCCAGCGGTCCCTCGACCTCGTCGACGATGCCGCCCTGCTGGGTGATGCCGGTGCCGATCTCCTCGCGCACCTCGCCCCAGATGCCCTCGCGCTTGGGCGCGGCGAAGCCCTGCAGCTGGATGGCGCTGTCACGCAGCACGACCGTCGCCGCCACGATCGCGTCGCCCGCGACCTCGACCCTGAGCTCCATGCCCTCGACGCCCGGCACGAACAGACCGCCCAGGTCGACCCGGCCTTCGCCCGGGTCACGGACCTCGGAGCTGTCCCAGGGGCCGTCGGGGCGCGGCGCGGGCTCCAGCCTCAGGCGCTCGCGCTCTTCGTCCGCCTCGGTGTCGACACCGTCGACGACCTGCTCGGCCTCGCCGGCCGCGTCCTCGGCGGCATCCCTCTTCTTGCGACGTCCGAACACGTCACTGTCCTTCCCGGTCGGATACGACCGAAGCGTATCGATTCCCACCCGCCTGACCGCCCAGGGCGGCCTGACCGCTTGTGCCGCTCGTCCCGTCCACCGCGGCATGGCCTCCGGTGGACCCGAAGCCCCCCTCGGCCCGCGCGGAGCCGGGAAGTTCCGCCACCTCCTGGAAGCGGACCCTCTCGACCTGCTGGACCACCAGTTGGGCAATCCGGTCGAAGCGCTCGAACCGCACGGCCTCGCGCGGGTCGAGATTCACCACGATCACCTTGATCTCCCCACGGTACCCGGCATCAACCGTCCCCGGGGCATTCACCAGGGCGACGCCGCAGCGAGCGGCCAGACCGGATCGCGGGTGCACGAAGGCTGCGTACCCCTCCGGCAGCGCCACAGACACTCCCGTGGGCAGCACGGCCCGCTCGCCCGGCTCCAGTCGGCACGCCTCGGTGGTCCGCAGATCGGCCCCGGCGTCCCCGGGCTGCGCGTACGACGGAAGCGGTACGTCCGGGTCCACCCGCCGGATCAGCACGTCCAGCGGCTGCCGGCTCACGGGTTCACCTCGAAGGCACGGGCGCGCCGGACCTGGTCCGGGTCGTTCATGGCTGCCTGGATCTCCTCCTGGCGGCCGTGGTCGACGAAGTGGTCGACCTTCACCTCGATGAAGAGGGCGTCGGCGCGCACGGCGACGGGCCCGTCGGGACCGCCGACGCGGCCGGTCGCCGTGGAGTAGATCTTCCGCCCCGCCACGGCCGTCACCTCGGCCTCCAGGTGCAGCGTGGTGCCGACGGGCACGGGCCGTACGAAGTCGGTCTCCAGCCGCCCGGTCACCGCGATCGTGCGCAGCAGCCAGTTCAGCGAACCGAGTGTCTCGTCCAGCGCGGAGGCGAGCACACCGCCGTGTGCGAGGCCCGGGGCGCCCTGATGGGCGGGCTGGACGGTGAACTCAGCGGTGAGCGACACGCCCTCGCCGGCCCGCGCCTCCAGGTGCAGCCCGTGCGGCTGGTCGCCACCACAGCCGAAACACTCGCCGTAGTGCGCGCCGAGGAGCTCACCGGGCGCGGGCGCGTCCGGGTGCCGCACCGGTTGCGCGGCGTCGGCCGGGGGTCGAAGAGCTGCGGAAGTACCACTCACAGCCGGAGACCTTACCCGCGCGTCCGCCCCTTTCGGACACCGTGTCAAGCTAGGCCCCATGCAGCTCTCTGCCGCTCCGTACGAAGAACGCCTGACCGCTCCGCGGACCTGGTGGCTGATCTCGTTCCTGGTGGGCGTCTCGATGGCCCTGATCCTGCTCCCCTTCGGCACCCTGCCGATGCTCGGCGGCCTGGCCGGAGGCACCGCTGTCGCGGCCGTCGCCGCGAGCTCGTACGGCTCGGTGCGCATCCGCGTGGTCGGCGACTCCCTGATCGCGGGCGAGGCGAAGATCCCGCTGACGGCGCTGGGCGAGGCGGAGATCCTGGACGCGGAGGAGACCCGCGCCTGGCGCACCCACAAGGCCGACCCGCGCGCCTTCATGCTGCTGCGCGCCTACATCCCCACGGCCCTGCGCGTGGAGGTCACGGACCCGGAGGATCCGACTCCGTACCTGTACCTGTCCACGCGCGAGCCGGAGCGCCTGGCGGAGGCGCTGCGGACGGCGAAGCCGGAGTAGCACACCTGGACGAGGCGTCACCCGGCCGCCGTGCCGGTCTCAGCGTCCGTCGCCGGGCTTGCCGTCGTGTCCGCCGTCGCGCCGGTGGTCAGCGTGGCGGCCCATGGGGTCCTGCGTGATCTCCCCCATCTCCAGGGCGTCCACCGGACGTTCCAGGGCCGGGAGCGCCTCCAGGGCCTCCCAGGGCACCTGGATCTTGCGCAGGTCCCCTCTGATCCGGCCGGCGAGCTTTCTCGTCTCGCCGCGGTTCATGGCCGCCCCTACGGCGGCGCCCACCAGGAACGGCATCAGGTTCGGCATGCTGCGGACCATGCGCTTCATGATCCGCTGCCGCAGTTCGCGTTTCATACGGCTGTTCAGCGCCGCGCTGAGTGTCGACGGCTTGGACGCGTCGATCCCGCGCTCCCCCGACCACGAGTCGAGGTACGCGGTGCTGCGCTGCTTGAGATTGCCGGGCGGCCGCACGCCGTAGACCTCGTGCAGTTCGGCGATCAGCTTCAGCTCGATCACCGCGACGCCGGTGATCTCGGCGGCCAGTTCCGTCGGCATCGCCGGGGGCACGGGGAGCATCGCGGCCGCGCCGACACCCGCTCCGACCGTCGCCGTCGCCTTCGCCGCGCCCGCCACGAGCTTGTCCGCCAGCTCCTCGGGGCCGAGGCCCGGGAACTGCCTGCGCAGTGTCGCCAGGTCCCGTACGGGGACGCGCGGGGCCAGTTCGATGATCCGGTCGGCGAGGTAGGCGAGCCCGGCCCGGGCCCGGTCGCCGCCCTTGCGGGCGCCTTCTCTGGCCCGCTCCCGGATCGCCCCCGCCCGCCGTCTCGCGGCGGGTGCGGGGACGTCCACGGTTGCCGGGAGGTCACCCCGGTCCGCTGCGGGTTCGAGCGAGGCCGTCCCCGGACCGGTTGAGCCTCGCTCGTCGTCACGCACGCCGTACTGCGGGCCGTCGATCGGCCCTTCGTCCGCTTTTCGCTTGGAGAAGCGGCGCTTCCAGGGAGGGGTCGAGCCAGTCACGGCCGACCCGCCCTCAGTCGCAGTCGCGGCAGATCGGCTGACCGTTCTTCTCCCGGGCCAGCTGGCTGCGGTGGTGCACCAGGAAGCAGCTCATGCAGGTGAACTCGTCCTGCTGCTTCGGGAGCACCCGGACGGCCAGCTCCTCGTTCGAGAGGTCGGCTCCGGGCAGCTCGAGGCCTTCGGCGGCCTCGAACTCGTCGACGTCCACGGCGGAAGCCGACTTGTCGTTCCTCCGGGCCTTCAGCTCTTCGAGACTGTCCGAGTCGACGTCGTCGTCGGTCTTGCGTGGAGTGTCGTAATCGGTTGCCATGGTCGCTCTCCCCCTCTGGGTGTCTGCGGTGTCTCCAGCGCACGTAACGCGTGAGAGGCCGGACTTGTGCCCGACCTGAGGCGGAGATTTTGCCTCACATCAAGGTCTGTTACTCAATCGACACCCAACCGGACTCCTGACGAGTGATCGGCTTGGATGGCGATGGGGACCGTACACGGTCCGAATGCTGCGCGCCAAAGGCGTCTCACCGTGTACTTCCCGTGATCAAGACCCCCGAAAACCGGGATTTTCCCGGCTTTACGACAGCGTGCATGATCACGGAGAGTAGATGGCCGGAAAGGCGTCCCTGTGATCGATCACACACGGTACACACGCGGTGAAGGCTCAGAAATTGCGCGCATAGCGAACATCCCCGCGTGCCGCCGAGTTGATCGGCGACATGATCTCAGATGGGCAGCGTGACGCGCATGACGAGTCCACCCCCCTCACGCGGCTGCGCATAGATGTGCCCGCCGTGCGCGCGTGCCACGGACCGGACGATGGACAGCCCGAGCCCCACGCCCTTGTCGCTGCCCGTCCGCTCCGTGCGCAGCCGCCGGAACGGCTCGAAGAGGTTGTCGATCTCGTACGCCGGCACCACCGGACCCGTGTTGGAGACGACCAGGACCGCCTGGCCGTGCTGGACCTCGGTGGTGACCTCGACCCAGCCGCCCTCCGCCACGTTGTAGCGCACGGCGTTCTGCACGAGGTTGAGCGCGATCCGTTCCAGCAGCACGCCGTTGCCCTGCACGACCGCGGGCTTCTGCTCCCCCCGGATCACGACGCCCTTGCTCTCGGCCTCGCCGTGCACCTGGTCGATGGCCTGCGAGGCGACCTCGGCGAGATCCACGGGCCCCCGCTCGACGACCTGGTTGTCACTGCGGGCGAGCAGCAGCAGGCCCTCGACGAGCTGCTCGCTGCGCTCGTTGGTGGCCAGCAGCGTCTTGCCGAGCTGCTGGAGCTCCATCGGCGCGTTCGGATCGGACAGGTGCACCTCCAGGAGCGTGCGGTTGATCGCCAGCGGCGTTCGCAGC
The DNA here is from genome assembly GCF_040296465.1 of Streptomyces sp. NPDC002130. Lineage (NCBI taxonomy): Bacteria > Bacillati > Actinomycetota > Actinomycetes > Kitasatosporales > Streptomycetaceae > Streptomyces > Streptomyces sp. NPDC002130. The sequence goes on along the minus strand of NZ_JBEOXI010000011.1, from coordinate 29,030 downwards.
TCGTGCGAGGCGTTGCCGACGAAGCGCTGCTGGGCCGTGAAGGCGCGCTGCAGCCGCTCCAGCATGTCGTCGAAGGTGTCCGCCAGCTCCTTCAGCTCGTCGTCCGGGCCGTCCAGCTCGATCCGGCGGGACAGGTCGGAGCCCGCCACCGCTCGGGCGGTGCGGGTGATCCTGCCCAGCGGCGACAGGACGCGGCCGGCCATCGCGTAGCCGAAGGCGAAGGCGATGACGGCCAGGCCCAGCAGCGCCAGCAGGGAACGGCTGAGCAGGTCGTCCAGGGCGTGCCGACGCTGCTCGTTGACGCACGCGTTCATGGCGTTGTTGAACTCGCTCGGCGAGGCCTGGTCAGGCAGGTTGCAGATGTCGCTGGTGACCTTGCCCTCGACGATCTTGAAGGGCAGATCACTGCCCACGTGCAGCGCCTGGGCGGCCAGCAGGTAGATGATCGACAGCAGCAGGATCCCGGCGATCAGGAACATGCCGCCGTAGAGCAGCGTGAGCCTTATGCGGATGGTCGGGCGCAGCCACGGGAAGGGCGGCACGGGTCGTCGGGGGTCCCAGGTGGGCTTGGGGGGCGCCTGCGGGGGCGCGGGGCTCGTTGCCACGGGGTATCAGATCCGGTAGCCGGAGCCGGGGACGGTGACGATGACGGGGGGCTCGCCCAGCTTGCGGCGCAGGGTCATGACGGTCACGCGGACGACGTTCGTGAACGGGTCGGTGTTCTCGTCCCACGCCTTCTCCAGGAGCTGCTCCGCGGAGACGACGGCGCCCTCGCTGCGCATCAGCACCTCCAGGACCGCGAACTCCTTGGGAGCGAGCTGGACCTCCTGCCCGTCGCGGAACACCTCGCGCCGGTTGGGGTCGAGCTTGATCCCGGCGCGCTCCAGGACGGGCGGCAGGGGCATGCTGGTGCGCCGACCGAGGGCTCGCACCCGCGCGATGAGCTCGCTGAAGGCGAACGGCTTGGGCAGGTAGTCGTCGGCGCCGATCTCCAGTCCCTCGACCCGGTCGCTGACGTCGCCGGAGGCCGTCAGCATCAGCACGCGCGTGGGCATGCCCAGTTCGACGATCTTGCGGCAGACGTCGTCACCGTGCACGACCGGGAGGTCGCGGTCGAGGACGACCACGTCGTAGTCGTTGACGCCGATGCGCTCCAGGGCGGCCGCACCGTCGTACACGACGTCGACGGCCATGGCCTCCCGGCGCAGTCCGGTGGCCACCGCATCGGCGAGCAGCTGCTCGTCCTCGACGACGAGTACGCGCACGTTGCTGGTCCTTCCTCATGTCCACCCGCGTAGCCCTTCACCGGGCGCACGTGGGCAGGGGTCTTCGACAGTGCTTGGTGTGTTGCCCTCCATCCTGCCCTTTTCGGCCATAAGTCGGAGGTAAGGCGGGTGAGAGCTATCTGGCCCCAGGGGGAATACGAGATTTTCTCCTCCGGTTAGGTTTCCTCGGAAGGGAGCTTGGGGAGGACGGCTTTACATCCCACGATCACGCTCTGCTGGCGCCGCACCACCATGCGGTGCGCATCACAATCCGCTTTCCGCAGGGCGGGCGTGGGTGTCCGGCACCGTCGCCGCCCGGCCGACCGGCGCTGGGCATCCACATGCGGCGTGATCGTCCCTTCCGAACGGCACACCCCCGTGCCATCGACCCACGACCCAGGACGAGGGGGCGCAGCATGGACGCATTCACCGCAGGACTTCTGCAGCGCATAAGGGCGACCGAGTCCGATCTGTCCCGGGCGCGCGACGAGGGCGACGAGTTCCTCGTCGACGTGGAGCAGGGCGAGCTCGACGACCTGCGCCGTCTCGCCGCCGAGCACGGTGTGCAGGTCGGCGCGACGAGCGTCTGATCACGCGGTAGGAAGCGGGCCCCGGCGAATCCAGCGCCGGGGCCCGCCGCGTTGTCACAGGGGCGCGTTCACCCGGTGTTCATCGCGCTGTCAGGGGGTGGCCGGGCAGCCCCCGCCTCCTCAGTCGTGCCAGGCTCCGAAATCCTCCAGGAGCCGCTGGAGGGGCTCGAAGACGCCGGGGGTACCCGCTACCGCCAGATCGCCGGACGGGCGCTGTCCGGGGCGTCCACCGGTCAGCGCGCCCGCCTCCCGGGCGATCAGGTCCCCCGCCGCGAGGTCCCACGGGTGCAGGCCGCGCTCGTAGTAGCCGTCGAGGCGTCCCGCGGCGACGTCGCACAGGTCGACCGCCGCCGAGCCGCCGCGCCGGATGTCGCGCAGCAGCGGGATCAGCCGCTGGGCCACATCGGCCTGATGGGCGCGGACGTCGGCGACGTAGTTGAAGCCCGTCGACACCAGCGCCTGCTCCAGGGGCGGTGCGGGGCGGCAGGCCAGCCTGCGCTCGCCGTCCCAGGCGCCGGTGGCCCAGGCTCCGCGGCCGCGCACGGCGTGGAACGTCTCACCGCGCATCGGGGCCGTGACGACTCCGACGACGGTCTCGCCGTCCTGCTCGGCGGCGATGGAGACGGCCCAGGTGGGCAGCCCGTACAGGTAGTTCACCGTGCCGTCGAGCGGGTCGATCACCCAGCGGACGCCGCTCGTGCCCTCCGTGGCGGCGCCCTCCTCGCCGAGGATGCCGTCGTCCGGGCGGTGCTCGGCGATCAGGCCCGTGATGAGCTTCTCCGCCGCGATGTCCATCTCGGTGACGACGTCGATGGGGCTGGACTTGGTCGCGGCGACCGCGAGGTCGGCCGGACGTCCGTCCCGCAGCAGCGCGCCGGCGCGGCGGGCGGCTTCCTGGGCGAGGTCGAGCAGGTCCGTGTGCAGGGGGTCGGTCACGGGGCTCCTCACGCGTAGGTGCTGTCGGCGCCCGCGGCGGCGGGCCGGGGGGCGCGGGCCGGGCAGCAGCCGACCGGGCAGAGGTCGTGGCTCGCCCCCAGGGCGCCCAGGGCGCACGGCGTGACGTCCTGCCCGCGTTCGACGGCGGCACGCTCGACCACGAGGTCGCGGATCGCGGCGGCGAACCTCGGATCGGCGCCGACGGTGGCGGAGCGCCGCATCGGCAGACCGAGCTCCCCGGCCCGGGCCTTCGCCTCCGTGTCGAGGTCGTAGAGGACCTCCATGTGGTCGGAGACGAAGCCGATCGGGGCGATGACGACGGCCGGGACGCCGGCCGCGTGCCGCTCATCCAGGTGGTCGCAGATGTCGGGCTCGAGCCAAGGGATGTGCGGGGCACCGGAGCGGGACTGGTAGACGAGCTGCCAGGGGTGGTCGACGCCGGTGCGCTCCCGGACGGCGTCGGCGATCTGCCGCGCCACGTCCAGGTGCTGCTTCACGTAGGCGCCGCCGTCGCCGTGCTCCTCGACGGGGCCGGAGGTGTCGGCGGAGGCCGTCGGGATCGAGTGGGTCGAGAAGGCGAGGTGTGCCCCGTCCCGGACGTCCTCGGGAAGCTCGGCGAGGGACTGGAGCACCCCGTCGATCATGGGCTCCAGGAAGCCCGGGTGGTTGAAGTAGTGCCGCAGCTTGTCGACCTTCGGCAGCTCCAGGCCCTCCGCGTCCAGGGCCGCGAGCGCGTCGGCGAGGTTCTCGCGGTACTGGCGGCAGCCCGAGTACGAGGCGTAGGCGCTGGTGGCGAGGACCAGGATGCGGCGGCGTCCGTCGCGGACCATCTCGCGCAGGGTGTCCGTCAGGTACGGCGCCCAGTTGCGGTTGCCCCAGTAGACCGGCAGGTCCAGGCCGTGCTCGGCGAAGTCCTTGCGCAGGGCGTCCAGCAGGGCGCGGTTCTGGTCGTTGATCGGGCTGACCCCGCCGAACAGGAAGTAGTGCTGTCCGACTTCCTTGAGGCGTTCCTTGGGGATGCCGCGCCCACGCGTCACGTTCTCCAGGAACGGAACCACGTCGTCCGGGCCTTCCGGGCCGCCGAACGAGAGCAGGAGCAGGGCGTCGTAGGGGCTGACATCGCGCGCGTCTGGCATGAGTCGATCCTGCCACCCTGCACCGACAGCCGGGAAACGGCGGGGTGACACCCGCGCGGCGTCAGGCGGGCCCGGGGCGATCCGGCGCTGGGCCGGACGGGTGCAGAGGGACGTCGTGGGCCGTAAGCTGTGTCGACTGCGTTCGCAGCTTACTGAGCCCTTCGGAGACCCCGTTGCCCAGCCCCTACCGCGCCCTGTTCGCAGCCCCAGGCTCCAAGGGTTTCTCCGCTGCGGGCTTCCTCGGCCGGATGCCGCTGTCGATGATGGGCATCGGCGTGGTCACGATGATCTCGCAGCTCACCGGGCGATACGGGCTGGCCGGTGGCCTGTCGGCGACCATCGCGCTGGCCGCCGCGGTGGCCGGGCCGCAGGTCTCCCGGCTCGTGGACCAGTACGGGCAGCGGCGGGTGCTGCGTCCGGCCACGCTGATCTCGCTCACGGCGGCGGCCGTCCTGCTGTTCGCCGCGCACTACGGGTGGCCGGACTGGGTGCTGTTCGCGGCCTGCGCGGGCATCGGCTGCGTACCGAGCGTCGGTGCGATGGTCCGGGCCCGCTGGGCGGCGCTGTATCGCGGCACGCCGCAGCTGCACACCGCGTACTCCCTCGAGTCCGTGGTGGACGAGGTGTGCTTCGTCTTCGGGCCGATCATCTCCATCGGTCTGTCCACGGCCTGGTTCCCCGAGGCCGGCCCGCTGCTCGCCGCCTGCTTCCTGGCCGTCGGCGTGTTCTGGCTGACCGCGCAGCGCGCCACCGAGCCCGAGCCGCACCCGCGGGAGCGCAAGGGCGGCGGCAGCGCGCTGCGCGCGCCGGGACTTCAGGTCCTGGTGGCCACCTTCGTCGCCACCGGCGCGATCTTCGGTGCGGTCGACGTGGTCACGGTGGCCTTCGCCGACGAGGAGGGCCACAAGGCCGCGGCGAGCGTCGTCCTCGCCCTGTACGCGGGGGGTTCCTGTGTCGCGGGCATGGTCTTCGGGCTGCTGCACTTCGCCGGGGCGCCGGAACGTCGGTGGCTGCTGGGCGTATGTGCCATGGCCGTGAGTATGATCCCCCTCCTACTGGTCGGAAACTTGCCGTTTCTGGCCGTGGCGCTGTTCGTTGCGGGTCTGTCCATCGCTCCGACGATGATCACGACGATGTCCCTCATCGAAGAGCACGTATCACGCGCGCAGCTCACCGAAGGCATGACCTGGGTGAGCACCGGGCTCGCGGTGGGGGTCGCACTCGGCTCCTCCGCGGCCGGCTGGGTGATCGACGCGGCCGGGGCGCGTGCGGGGTACGGGGTTCCGGCGGTGGCCGGGGCCGTCGCGGTCGCGGTGGGTTTCCTCGGGTTCCGCCGGCTCAAGCGACCGGCACCGGGTCGGGGAGGCTCCGTTGAGCAGCACAGCGAACGGAAAGAACGGCACGTGGCGTAACTGGGGCGGCAACGTCTCGGCACGTCCCGCGCGAGAGGTCACCCCTGCCTCCGTCGACGAGCTGGCCGCCGCGGTGCGGCGGGCCGCCGAGGACGGTCTGAAGGTGAAGGCGGTCGGCGCCGGGCACTCCTTCACGTCCATAGCCGCGACGGACGGTGTGTTGATCCGTCCTGAACTGTTGACCGGCATCCGCAGCATTGATCGCGAGAACATGACGGTCACGGTGGAGGCCGGCACCCCGCTCAAGAGGCTCAATGTGGCCCTGGCGCGTGAGGGCCTGTCGCTCACGAACATGGGCGACATCATGGAGCAGACGGTAGCCGGGGCCACCAGCACCGGCACGCACGGCACGGGCCGCGACTCCGGCTCGATAGCCGCCCAGATCAAGGGCCTGGAGCTGGTCACCGCCGACGGTTCCGTCCTCACCTGCTCCGAGAAGGAGAACCCGGAGGTCTTCGCCGCCGCCCGCATCGGCCTCGGCGCCCTGGGCCTCGTCACCGCGATCACCTTCGCCGTCGAGCCGGTCTTCCTGCTCACGGCCCGCGAGGAACCGATGCCGTTCGACAAGGTCCTCTCCGACTTCGAGGAACTCTGGGCCGAGAACGAGCACTTCGAGTTCTACTGGTTCCCGCACACCGGCAGCACCAACACCAAGCGCAACAACCGCAGCGCGGGCCCGGAGAAGCCCGTGCCGCAGCTCAAGAGCTGGATCGAGGACGAGTTCCTCTCCAACGGGGTTTTCCAGGTGGCCAACTGGGTCGGCCGCGCGGTGCCCGCCACGATCCCCGCGATCGCCCAGATCTCCAGCAAGGCGTTGTCCGCGCGGACCTACACGGACATCCCGTACAAGGTCTTCACGTCCCCGCGCCGGGTGCGCTTCGTGGAGATGGAGTACGCCGTTCCGCGCGCGGCCGTCGTCGAGACGCTGCGCGAGCTGAAGACGATGGTCGACCGCTCGGGCCTCCGGGTGAGCTTCCCCGTCGAGGTGCGCACCGCCCCCGCCGACGACATCACGCTGTCCACCGCCTCCGGCCGGGACAGCGCGTACATCGCCGTCCACATGTTCCGAGGCACGCCGCACCAGCGGTACTTCACGTCCGCCGAGCGCATCTTCACCGCCCACGAGGGCCGTCCGCACTGGGGCAAGATCCACACCCGGGACGCCGAGTACTTCTCCCGGGTGTATCCGCGGTTCGGCGAGTTCACGGCGCTGCGGGATCGTCTCGATCCCGACCGGCTGTTCCAGAACGACTACTTGCGGAGAGTTCTGGGGGCGTAGGGGCGCACTGGGGTGGCGCTCCGCGCGCCCTCGCTCCCCGTCATGCTCGGAGTCGGGGCCGGACTCGGGGTCGCGCCACCGCCGCCGCCGAGGCCGCGTCCCCGTGTCGGCTCGCATGCTGATTCCGGCCATCGTCACACCCAGGACGACGGCCGCCGCGAGCACCGGCCGCTTCCGGCGCCCGGCCGGCGCGCGGTCACCGCGCCGGCCGTGAACTCGCCCGGCCGAGAGAAGGGTTCTCCGCGGGCCGGCCCTCTGCCGGGCGGTTGCCGCCCACTGCAGGGGGCGACCACGCGCCTCGGCTCAAGCCCTTGGTTCCGATTCTGGTGATTACGTGAAGTACCCCACGTTCAAGATCGTGAGACGGGGGCAGGAGAGGCCAAGTCCCACCCCTTGCAACAAGTTGGGCGGCGCGCCAATCCACGCACGTGGCCCGAATGGAGTACTGTTGCGAGCCCTGGGTCCGGTCTCCCGTCAGGGTGTACAGGGCCTTTAAGGACCGCCGGGAGGGGGCTAGTTGCACAGGGTGACAGAGTTCGTCACTTAGCGTTGCGAATAGGTAACCGTGCCATAACGGCGATCCAGGGCCCGCGCCCGACACGCCGGGCAACTCGGCAAGGTTGTGGCAGGCTGCACCCGGGCAGGCCACACTCGACTAGCGGAAGCAGCGACGCACGTGACGTCGGCAGGCACCACCCGGGAGGTCCCCATGCCCGAACTGCGTGTCGTGGCCGTCTCGAATGACGGCACACGGCTGGTGCTGAAGGCTGCCGACTCTACGGAGTACACGCTTCCGATCGACGAACGCCTGCGCGCTGCCGTGCGCGGCGACCGTCCCCGTCTCGGCCAGATCGAGATCGAGGTCGAGAGCCACCTCCGCCCCCGCGACATCCAGGCGCGTATACGTGCCGGCGCGACCGCGGAAGAGGTCGCGCAGATGGCCGGTATCCCCGTCGACCGGGTGCGCCGCTTCGAGGGTCCCGTGCTCGCCGAGCGCGCCTTCATGGCCGAGCGGGCCCGCAAGACCCCGGTCCGCCGCCCCGGCGAGAACTCCGGCCCGCCCCTCGGCGAGGCCGTGCAGGAGCGGCTGCTGCTGCGCGGCGCCGACAAGGACACCGTCCAGTGGGACTCGTGGCGTCGCGACGACGGCACGTGGGAGGTCCTGCTGGTCTACCGCGTCGCGGGCGAACCGCACTCGGCGAGCTGGACGTACGACCCGCCCCGGCGGCTCGTCCAGGCCGTCGACGACGAGGCGCGCTCCCTGATCGGTGAGTCCGACGACCTGTCCGCACCCGAGCCCAGCTTCCCGTTCGTCCCCCGGATCGCCCGGCTGCCGCGCGACAGACCGCTGGACCGCCCCGAGCGCGAGCGGCCCAGTCTGCCCGCGCAGGCGTCCGAGCCGATCGAGGAGACCACGGGCGAGAGAGACTCGCTGACCAGCCTGCTCGAGGCGGTGCCGAGCTTCCGCGGCGACCTGGTCGTTCCGGAACTCCCCCCGGCGGAGCCCGAGGAGGAGCCCGTCGTCGTCGCCGAGGTCGAGGAGGAGGAGCCTCCGGCTCCCGCTGCGTCGGCCGGTTCCGCCTACGCGGATGTCCTCATGCCGCGAAGCGTGGGCAGCCACCGCGACCGGCTCATCGGTGCCACCGACCGCCAGGCCGAAGCGGACGGCGTACGCCCCGGCCGCAGGGCGGCCGTCCCGAGCTGGGACGAGATCGTGTTCGGCACGCGGCGCAAGAAGCAGGAATAGCCGGGCCGGCTCGCGAACGACCGAGTCATACCAAGGAAAAGGGGGCCGCGCCGTCCGGGCGCGGCCCCTTCTTCATGTCAGATCACTGCGGGTCCGGACCGACGGCGACCGGCCGGTCCGGGTCCGAGGACCACTCCGACCAGGACCCTACGTACAGCTCGGCCGGAATGCCGGCGGCCGCCAGGGCCAGGACGTGGTGGGCGGCGGAGACCCCCGAACCGCAGTACACGCCGACCCTCGAACCCTCGGTCACACCAAGCCCCTTGAACCGCTCCCGCAACTCCCCGGCGGGAAGGAAACACCCGTCGGCCCCCACGTTCTCCGTGGTGGGCGCCGACACCGCGCCCGGGATGTGCCCGGCCACCGGGTCGATCGGCTCCACCTCACCGCGATACCGCTCCCCCGCCCGCGCGTCCAGCAGCACTCCGGACCGTGCCAGCTCCGCGGCGGCATCCGCGTCGAGCAGCCCCGTCGCCCCCGGCTCGGGCAGGAAGTCACCCTCCTCCGGCGCCGGCACGGACTGCTCCAGCGGGCCTTCCCAGGACGGCAACCCGCCGTCGAGGACTCGCACGTCCGGGTGACCCGTCCAGCGCAGCAGCCACCACGCCCGGGCCGCCGCCCACCCCTGGCCGCCGTCGTAGACGACCACCGGTGTTCCGGCCGAGACGCCGGCCCGGCGCATCGCGGCTCCGAAGCGTGCGAGGTCGGGCAGGGGGTGCCGGCCGCCCTCGCCCGGCGCGGAGGCCAACTCCCGGTCCAGGTCGACGTAGACGGCTCCGGGCAGGTGCCCTGCCTCGTACGCGGCCCGGCCGTCGAACGGCGGCTCGCCGGCCGCCTTGGCCGCGGTGAGCTGCCAGCGGACGTCAAGCAGGACCGGCGGGCGGGCGCCCGTGAGAATCCTGGCGAGGTCGGATGCGGAGATGATGGCGTTCATGGTCCCCATCCTCGCGCACGGGGGTGGCCGAGCCGTCCGTGTCCGGCTACTCTGCTCGGCCGGAGCGGGGCGATCACGCGGCGTGCGGGAACAGGCACATGCTGTACAGCTGAGCGACACCCGCCGACAAGCGCGCCGTGAGCACGGGTGCCCGCACATCGGGCATTCTCCCGGACACGGGAGGCCCACAGGGCCGCCCCACCAGGCTGCGGAGAGCACGGCCACCGCGAGGCCGAGAAGAGAGTGACGATGACCGACGCACGGGGGTCCGCCGGGCCGAACAGCGACACACCCGCTCGGCACGCGCCCGGCGCGCCCTGCTGGGTGAGCCTGATGGTGCACGGCCCGGACGCGACCGAGGAGTTCTACGGAGCGCTGTTCGGCTGGGAGTTCCAGCCGGGCCCGCAGCAGCTCGGGCCCTATGTGCGCGCGCTGCTCGACGGGCGCGAGGTGGCCGGGATCGGACGGCTGCCGCCGGACCGCCACCTGCCCATCGCATGGACGCCCTACTTCGCCTCTCAAAACGTGGATCTGACGGCCGAGACGGTGCGCAGCCGCGGCGGCACGATCGGAGTGGGCCCGCTCGACGCATCCGACGCCGGACGCCTGGCCATCGGCTCCGACCCCTCCGGCGCGGTCTTCGGCATCTGGCAGGCCGCCGCCCACCTCGGCACCGCCGTCGCGGACGTCCCCGGCACACCCGCCTGGAACGAACTGCTGACCTTCGAGTCGGCCGGCATCGCCAAGTTCTACCGCACGGTGTTCGGCTACGAGGAGGAGCCGGTGGTCTCCGCCGACTTCGACTACGTGACGCTGCAGCTGGGCGGCAGGCCCGTCGCCGGCATCCACGGCCTCGGGCGCGCCCTGCCCCGCGACCGGGGGCCGCACTGGGTCACGTACTTCCAGGTGGCCGACGTCGACGACGCCCTGGACCACCTGGTCCACCTCGGTGGGCAGGTCCTCAAGCCGGTGCACGACACCGCCCACGGGCGGGTGGCGCACGTGTCGGACCCGGAAGGGGCGCGGTTCGCGCTGTTGCAACGCCCGAGCTGACGTGGGCGAGTTGCCGCGGGTCAGGCGGACGTCACCGGCAGCACGTCCGGGGACAGGGCCGCCGCGCGGGACGTGGCAGCGGTCATCCGGCGGCGGTGGTGACGCCGGCACAGGACCTCGTAGCCGACCTCGTCTGCGGAGTGGGTGACGTCACCGACGACCACCTGGGCGCCCTCGACGACCATCACCCCGCCTATCGTGCGGGCGTTGTGCGTGGCGCGGGCTCCGCACCAGCACAGGGCCTCGACCTGGAGCACCTCGACCCGGTCGGCCAGTTCCACCAGCCGCTGCGAGCCGGGGAACAGCTTGGAGCGGAAGTCCGTCGTGATGCCGAAGGCGTAGACGTCGAGGCTCAGGTCGTCGACCACGCGCGCGAGTTGGTCGATCTGCTCCGGCGCGAGGAACTGCGCCTCGTCGGCGATCACGTAGTCCGCGCGGCCGCCCTGCGAGAGATGGTCGACGAGGTAGCCGTAGAGGTCCTGCCCGTCGCCGACCTCCACCGCGTCCGTCACCAGGCCGAGGCGCGAGGACAGCTTGCCCTCGCCGGCGCGGTCGTCGCGCGAGAAGATCATGCCCTGCAGACCGCGCGCCGAGCGGTTGTGCTCGATCTGGAGAGCCAGCGTCGACTTCCCGCAGTCCATCGTTCCGCAGAAGAACACCAGCTCGGGCATGTGGAGTTGAGCACCTTTCGGCGTGGGAGGACAGGGTGGGGCTCGGGGTGGGGCTGTTTCAGGAGCGTACTTCGAGCAGGGGGACCAGCTGCTCGGCGGGGGTCATCGAACCGTGGTTGCCGACCATCGCCGACTCCTTCGGCTCCCGCTCGGAGGCGATGAGCAGGACGTCGTCCCGCGCCGCCGCGACCACGTCGCCGATCCTGCCGTACACCCGTTCGTCGATCCGCGGGCCGAACCAGCCCGCGGCGATGGCCTCGTCGCGCGAGGCCACCCAGAACTGCTCGCCGAGCACCTCGCGCCAGCAGGTCAGGACGTCGTTGGCCGCGCCGGGCACCGCGTAGACGTGACGGGCACGGCCCTCGCCGCCGAGCAGGGCGACACCGGCGCTCAGCTCCCAGTCCTCGTCGAAGTCGATGCGGTGCTGCTCGTCGAAGGGCACGTCGATCATGCCGTGGTCGGCGGTGACGTAGAGCGCGCTGCGCGGCGGCAGTTGCTCGGCCAGTCGCTGGACGAGGCGGTCGGCGTACATGAGCTGGCCGCGCCAGGTGTCGGAGTCGACGCCGTAACGGTGGCCGGCGCCGTCGACCTCGGCGAAGTACGTGTACACCAGGGAACGGTCGCCCGCGGCCAGTTGCTCGGCCGCCAGGTCCATGCGGTCCTCGCCGGACAGCCGCCCGAGGAACGTTCCTCCACTGAGCGCGACCTTGGTCAGCGGGGTGTTCTCGAAGGTCGGGGACGACACCTGCGCGGCGTGCACCCCGGCCGCGTGCGCCAGCTGGAAGACCGTGGGGTACGGCTGCCAGGGGCCGGGCGGGGCCCACGGCTGCCAGCGCAGCTGGTTCATCAGCTCGCCGGTGTCCGGGTTGCGGACGGTGTAGCCGGGCAGGCCGTGCGCGCCCGGGGGCAGGCCGGTACCGACGGAGGCGAGGGAGGTCGCGGTGGTCGCCGGGTAGCCGGCGGTGAGCGGACGCCCGGTACCGCCGCGGGAGGTGGCGAGCAGGGACGTCATGAAGGGGGCGTCCTCGGGGTGCGCCCTCAGCTGCTCCCATCCGAGACCGTCGATCAGGAACACGCAGTTGCGGTCGGCAGGGGTCAGCTCTGCGATCGAGGCGCTCATGTCCGGTACGCCCAGGCCGGCGGCCAGGGTGGGCAGGAGGTCGGCGAGTGATCCGCTGCCGTACTCGGGGGCCGGTGCGGAGGCGACGGTGAGCGGTTCGGGGTGCTGGTCCCAGGCCGTGTCGAGCTGTGTCATCAGCGGGTCGTGTCCGCGGTCGCCTCGGAGAGGGCCTGCGCGAAGGCGAGCGCCTCCCGCACGGTGTCCGGTCCGTCCCCGGCCTCGCTGACGCGCAGGCTGAGGTCGTCCGCCGTCGAGTTGCCGGTGTAGCCGTGGTCCGCCTCGCAGTTGGGGTCGCCGCAGGCGGCCGGCTCCAGGTCGATGCGCGAGACGGCGCCCCAGCCGATGGTGAGGACCACTTCGCGGGGCAGGGTTCCCGGCTTGTACGACTCGGGGTTGGCGACCACGCGGCTGACGACGACCGACGAGATGCGGCCGATCTTCACGGATTCCGTCGACGTCGTGGCGTACGGCGTCGGGGAGGTGCTGTCGGCGGCCTGCTCGTCGGTGTGGCTGACGATGAAGCGGGTGTCCGTGAGGACGAGCACCGTCACGTGCCGCCGTACCTCGTTCTGGTCGAACGTCGTCTCCTGGTGGACCAGGTACGACCGCATGGGCTCGCCGCCCACGGCGGCCTCCACCGCCTCGGCCACGAGGGCCGGGTAGTAGCCGCTGCGCTCGATAGCCGCCCGCAGCCCCTGGGTCGTCGTACTGGTCTTGGCCATGACGCCCATCCTACGGGGGACCACTGACTGCGAGGGACCGCTCGCCCCCGGTCAGTACGCGGGGAGCGTGCGCGGGCCGAGGTCGTCGCGGACGGGAGGGGGCGCGAGACGGACCGAGGCGCCGAGAACGCTCAGGCCGTGCGAGGCGACGACGACCGGCTCCAGGGTGACCGCGACGACCTCGGGGTGGTCGTCGACCAGCCGGGACACCCGCAGCAGCAGCTCCTCCAGGGCCCGGGTGTCGGCCGGTGCGGAGCCGCGCCAGCCGAACAGCAGCGGGGCGGTGCGGATCGAGCGCACCAGTGAGGTCGCCTCACGGTCGGTGACCGGGATGAGCCGGTGCGCGGTGTCCCCGAGCAGTTGCGAGGCGGCTCCGGCGAGCCCGAAGGAGAGCACGGCTCCGGCCGCCGGGTCGATGACGGCCCGTACGACGACGTCCACACCGCGCGGCGCCATCCGCTGCACCACCGGCCGCAGCTCCTCCGGCGTACCGAACAGCTCGGTCAACTCGGCGTACGACCGGCGCAGTTGGTCCTCGTCCGCGAGGTCGAGGCGGACGCCGCCCAGGTCGGCGCGGTGCCGCAGGTGCGGGGCGGTGGCCTTGAGGGCGACGGGATAGCCGAGGGTGCCGGCGGCTTCGGCGGCGGCGTCGGGGGTCGGGGCGGGCAGGGCCCTGTGGACCCGGACGCCGTAGTGGCCGAGGAGGTCGCAGGTCTCGTCCGTGCCGAGTGTGAGCCCCTGCCCGCGCGCGAGCAGGCCGCCGATCAGTGCCGCTGCGCCCCTTTGGTCGATGTCGTCGTACTCGGGCACCTTGCCGGGGTCGGCGGCGTCGCGCCGCCACTGCGCGTAGGTGACGGCCTGACCGAGGGCGCGGACGGCCCGCTCCGCGGCGGGGTAGGCGGGGATGAGGTGGGCGTCTTCGGGGGCCCCGGCGGCGGGAGGCTGCGCCGCGGCGGGCGTCGGACTGGGATCTTTTTGCGGTGGATTGTCCGACCCGGCCTGCGGTGCCGTGCTCGCCGCCGCCGACAGGGCCTGCGCCAGGCCGCCGAGCTCCACATGGACCACCAGGACCGGCTTGGCCGGAGCCGCTGCCGATGCCGAGCGCAGGGCCTGCGCGAGAGCGGCGTCACCGACCGAGCCCTCCCCCACCGCCGGTATGGCGGTGACGACGACGGCGTCGCACCGGTCGTCGGCCAGCGCGCGGGACAGGGCCGCGTGGAAGTCGGCCGCGGACGCCGCCGTGGTCAGGTCCTGCGGAGGGTGCGGCCGCAGACCCTCGGCGAGGCACGCGTCGTAGGTGAGCAGGCCGAGCGACTCGGAGTTGCCGAGGATCGCCACCCTGGGCCCGGCGGGAAGGGGCTGGCGGTCGAGCAGCAGGCCCGCGTCCACCAGCTCGGTGATGGTGTCGACGCGGATGACGCCGGCCTGCCTCAGCAGCGCCGACACGGTCGCGTGCGGGAGCCGGGTCGCCCGTACGGCGTGCCCCTGGGGGGCTGCGCCGTGCCGCGCGCCCTGGACGACGACCAGGGGCTTGGCCGCGGCGGTCCGGCGGGCCAGGCGGGTGAACTTGCGGGGGTTGCCGATGGACTCCAGGTACATCAGGACGACGTCGGTGTCGGGGTCCTCGTACCAGTACTGCAGGACATCGTTGCCGGAGACGTCGGCGCGGTTGCCGGAGGAGACGAAGGTGGAGACGCCGGTCACGCCTGTGACACCGCCGCCGCGCCGGTGCAGCCGGGACAGCAGGGCGATGCCGATGGCGCCGGACTGGGCGAACAGGCCGATCCGGCCGGGGCGCGGCACCTCGGGGGCGAGGGAGGCGTTGAGCCGTACCCGTGGGGAGGTGTTGATGATGCCGAAGGCGTTCGGGCCGATGATCCGCATGCCGTACGTGCGCGCGTGCCGCACGAGGGCGCGCTGGCGTTCGCGCCCCTCGGGGCCGCTCTCGGCGTACCCGGCGGAGACCACGACCAGCCCCTGCACGCCGTGTTCGCCGCACTCGGTGACGACCTCGGGGACGTGCTCAGCCGGGACGGCGACGACCACGAGGTCGACCGGGCCGTCGATGTCCCGCACCGAGCGGCGGGCGGGCACCCCGTCGAGTTCCTTCTGATCCTCGGGGAGAGCCTTGTTCACGGCGTAGAGGCGGCCGGTGTACCCGGCGTCGCGGATGTTGCCGAGGACGCTGCGGCCCACGCCGCCGGGTGTGCGGCCGGCGCCGATGACGGCGACCGAGCCGGGGGCGAGCAGCCGCTGCACCGACCGTGCCTCGGCGCGGTGTTCGCGGGCGTACTGCACGGCCAGGGAGCGGTCGGTGGGTTCGAGGTCGAACTCCAGACGGACGACACCGTCCTCGAAGCTGCGCTTCTGGGTGTAGCCGGCGTCCGTGAACACCTTGATCATCTTGTTGTTGGCGGGCAGCACCTCGGCGGCGAAGCGGCGGATGCCGCGCTCGCGGGCGACGGCACCGATGTGTTCGAGCAGGGCGGAGGCGACCCCGCGGCCCTGGTGGGCGTCCTGCACGAGGAAGGCGACCTCGGCCTCGTCGGCGGGTGCGGACGCGGGCGTTCCGTCCGCGCCGATCCGGTCGTAGCGTACGGTGGCGATGAACTCGCCGCCGACCGTGGCCGCGAGTCCCACCCGGTCCACAAAGTCGTGGTGCGTGAAGCGGTGGACGTCCTTGGCGGACAGGCGAGGGTACGGCGCGAAGAAGCGGTAGTACTTCGACTCGTCGGAGACCTGCTCGTAGAAGCTGACCAGGCGATCGGCGTCATCAACGGTGATGGGCCGGATGCGCGCGGTACCCCCGTCGCGCAGCACCACGTCGGCTTCCCAGTGGGCGGGATACTCATGCCGGTCCGGCGAGGTCTGCATGGGCCCCAGAGTACGGCTAGCGCCTGACAACGGCGCGAGGCAGTCTGTGGAGGGCGTCAGTCGGGTCGAGGCCGCGATCCGACGGCACCCCCGGAGTGGAACGCGAGGACCGCTCCGCGCGGGCTTCACGATATGGGAAACTGGTCTAGACAACCCTGAACACCGAAGGGCAGCAACACATGGCTGAGCGCCGCGTCAACGTCGGCTGGGCCGAGGGCCTCCACGCCCGCCCCGCCTCCATCTTCGTCCGAGCCGCCACGGCCGCAGGCGTCCCGGTGACGATCGCCAAGGCTGACGGCAACCCCGTCAACGCGGCCTCGATGCTGGCCGTCCTGGGCCTCGGCGCCCAGGGGGGCGAGGAGATCGTCCTCGCCTCCGACGCCGAGGGCGCGGACGCCGCCCTCGACCGGCTGGCGAAGCTGGTCTCCGAGGGTCTCGAGGAACTGCCCGAGACCGTCTGATTTCCCGGGCGCCCGATGCGGCGCACAGCGAAGGGCTCGTCCGAATTCACCGGGCGGGCCCTTCGCTATTCCCGGCCCACACGGAGCAGGAATTCCCGTGTCCGGGCAGCGGAAATAAGCCCCCGAGAATTCACCTCTATTTGTATACGGCTGCCGTGTTAATGCCGCAGGCTCGCCGTGTTTACGGGATGTTGCGAGTTCCTCACACGGTCGGCGCGTTCCTCGGCGGAGCCGAGGCGCAGGCGGTGCGCGCCGGTCGCGCGCTCGGTGTGCAGCGCCGTGACCGCCCGCGCGCGCTCGCCGTCCCCGCGCGCCACCGCGTCCACGATCGCGCCGTGCTCCGTCCAGGACTCCACCGGGCTGAGCGGCGCCTCCACGGCGTACATCCATGTGATCTTGTGGCGGAGCTGGGTGAGCATCGAGGTCAGGGCGGGGCTGCCGGAGGCCTGGGCGAGCGTCTCGTGGAACCAGGCGCCCAGGGAGCGCAGGTCGTCGCTGTTGCCACGACGGGCCCGGTCCTGGCCCAGCCGGACCAGGCCGCGCAGGACCTTCAGGTGCGCCTCGGTGCGGCGCTGGGCGGCGCGGGCCGCACCTAGCGGCTCCAGGAGCATCCGCATCTCCAGCAGGTCACCGGCCTCCTGCTCGGTGGGTTCGGCCACGCACGCGCCCGCGTGCCGGCGGGTCACCACGAAGCCCTCGGCCTCCAGCGTGCGCAGCGCCTCCCGGACGGGCACCCGCGAGACGCCGTAGCGGCGGGCGAGGAGTTCCTCGGTGAGCCGGCTGCCGCGTGCGTGGACACCCGCGACGATGTCGTCCCGGATGGCCGTGCACACCGAGTGCGCGGGAATACGCATGACCGACCTCCGCTTAATCCCCGTGAAACGCCGACGAGCGGCGCGCTTTCCGTGACTCTATTGCAATGAGCGGGAATTTCCGACGGCAGGCGGGAATCCGGGGATATTTTTTGGACAGCGGGCACCCGGAAACGCCGAAAGCCCCGGCTCGGGGAGCCGGGGCCTGGGAGACGGCGGAGTGGTTCCGGTCAGACGCCGACGCCGTGCGAGCGGAGGTAGGCGACCGGGTCGATGTCCGAGCCGTACTCGGGGCTCGTACGGGCCTCGAAGTGCAGGTGCGGGCCGGTGACGTTGCCGGTCGCGCCGGACAGGCCGATCTGCTGGCCGGGGGTGACCTGCTGGCCCACCGAGACGCCGATGGAGGACAGGTGGCCGTACTGGGTGTACGTCCCGTCGTTCATCTTGATCACGATCTGGTTGCCGTAGGAGCCGCCCCAGCCGGCCTCGACGACGGTGCCCGCGCCGACCGCGTGGACGGAGGTGCCGGTGGCGGCGTGGAAGTCGACACCGGTGTGGCTGCCGGAGGACCACAGGCCGCTGCTGGCCTTGTAGCCGGTGGAGACGTACGAGCCGGAGATCGGGGCCACGTAGGCGTTGAGGCGCTTGCGCTCGGCCTCGCGGGCGGCGCGCTCCTTGACCTCGCGGGCCTTCTCGGCCGCTGCCTTGGCCTTCTCGGCCACCTCGGCGGCGCGCTTGCGGGCGGCCTCCTCGGCCTTCTGCTTGGCGGCGGCCTCGTCGGCGGCCTGCTGCTGCGCGACGGCCTGGGCGTCGATCTGCTGGGCCACGGTGTCACCCATGGTGACGACCGGGGTGAGGCCGGTCTGCTCGGCGCTGGGCTCGGCGGCGAAGGCCGCGGGGGCCGCCACGGTGCCGATCACGCCGGTGGTGGCGAGGGCCGCGACACCCGCCGCGCGGGCGGTGCGGCGCTGGATCCTGCTGGGACGACGGTGCTTCCCGGTGGCGCGAGTGAACGCCATGTGGTGGCTGGTCCTTTCCTTCCCTCTCGCCTACCGGGTTAGCTGACGGGTTCGGAGCAGGAAGGTCTCCTACGGACTCCCTCGCGGCACGCGCGGGCGTCCGATTCACCCCAGGGACTGCGGTGGGTCCCCGGCTCCCCTGGCTCGCGCCGTACGGGGACTCGGCGATGACTGTCCGGTGCCGCGGGTGCGGCGCACTGCCTGACGAACAGCCCGGACGACGCTAAGCGGCGCCACTTTCAATTCCCAAACGAATCCCGGTGTTTGTAGCGCATCCCACAGGGCAGACAGGCAACTCCCATCCCAATTCGGGCATAAAGGGGCCCTGGTGCCTTCGAAGACATCCAGGGCCCCTGAGCGCGCGTGCCGCTACTCGGCGGCGACGACGGTGACTTCGCCGACGCCGAGCGCCTCGACAGGCGCCTTGATCTGCGCCGCGTCACCGACGAGGACGGTCACCAGCCGGTCCACCGGGAAGGCGCTGACGGCCGCCGCGGTGGCCTCCACGGTGCCGGTCGTGGCGAGCTGCCGGTACAGCGTGGCCTGGTAGTCGTCGGACAGATGCTGCTCGACCTGGTCGGCCAGCGTGCTCGCGACGGCCGCTGCCGTCTCGTACTTCAGCGGCGCGACGCCGACCAGGTTCTGCACGGCGACGTCCCGCTCGGCGTCGGTCAGCCCCTCGGCGGCGAGGGTGCGCAGCACCGTCCAGAGGTCCTCCAGCGCGGGGCCGGTGTTGGGCGTGTCCACGGAGCCGCTGATGGCGAGCATCGCCGCACCCGTGCCGTCGGGGGCGGACCTGAGGACCTGGCCGAACGCCCGTACGCCGTAGGTGTAGCCCTTCTCCTCCCGCAGGACGCGGTCCAGGCGGGAGGTGAGGGTGCCGCCGAGGCAGTAGGTGCCGAGCACCTGCGCGGGCCACACGCGGTCGTGCCGGTCCGGGCCGATCCGGCCGATCAGCAGCTGCGTCTGGACGGCGCCCGGGCGGTCCACGATGACGACCCGGCCGGTGTCGTCGGCGGTCACCGGCGGCACGGGCCGCGGCTCGGCCGGGGAGCCGGTCCAGGCGCCCAGCGTGTCCCCGAGCAGGGCGTCGAGGTCGATGCCGGTGAGGTCCCCGACGACCACGGCGGTGGCCGTGGCGGGGCGGACGTGCTTCTCGTAGAAGGCGCGTACGGCCGCCGAGTCGATGGCGGCGACGGTCTCCTCGGTGCCCTGCCGCGGCCGCGACATGCGCGAGTCCGCCGGGAACAGCTGCCGGGACAGTTCCTTGGCGGCCCGGCGCGAGGGGTTGGCGAGCTCGTGCGGGATCTCGTCGAGACGGTTGGCGACCAGCCGCTCGACCTCGCTGTCGGCGAACGCGGGGGCCCTCAGGGCGTCGGCGACCAGGCCCAGTCCCTTGGCGAGCCGGGAGGCCGGCACCTCCAGGCTGAGCCGGACACCGGGGTGGTCGGCGTGCGCGTCGAGGGTGGCGCCGGCGCGCTCCAGCTCGGCGGCGAAATCCTCGGCGGAGTGCTTGTCGGTGCCCTCGGAGAAGGCCCGGGCCATGATCGTGGCCACGCCGTCGAGGCCGGCGGGCTCGGCGTCCAGCGGGGCGTCGAGCAGCACCTCCACGGCGACGACCTGCTGGCCGGGGCGGTGGCAGCGCAGCACCGTGAGGCCGTTGCCGAGCGAGCCGCGCTCGGGGGCCGGGAAGGCCCACGGCTTGGCGTCGCCCGCCTGCGGCCGGGGGTGGAAGTCCATCGTGGCGAGCTCGGTCACCGGGCCGCCTCCTCGTTCTCGTCCTGGTCGGCGGGGGCTTCGGGGGCGGTCGGCTCGTAGACGAGCACCGCGCGGTTGTCGGGCCGCAGGCGGGCCTTGGCGACCTCCTGGACCTCCTCCGGGGTGATCTCCAGCACGCGCTGGACCGCGGTCAGGGCGAGCTGCGGGTCGCCGAACAGCACGGCGTACCGGCACAGTTCGTCGGCGCGGCCCGCGACCGTGCCGAGCCGGTCCAGCCATTCGCGCTCCAACTGGGCCTGGGCGCGTTCCATCTCCTCGGCCGTGGGGCCCTCCTCGGCGAACCGGGCGAGCTCCTCGTCGATGGCGGTCTCGATGACCGGAACCTCCACGTCACCGGACGTCTTCACGTCCAGCCACCCCAAGGAGGGCGCCCCGGCGAGCCGCAGCAGGCCGAAGCCGGCCGCCACGGCCGTACGGTCGCGGCGCACGAGCCGGTTGTACAGGCGGGAGGACTCGCCGCCGCCGAGGACGGTGAGGGCCAGGTCGGCCGCGTCGCACGCGCGCGTGCCGTCGTGCGGCAGCCGGTAGGCGGCCATCAGGGCACGGGCCGGGACCTCCTCCTCGACGACCTCGCGCAGCTGCTCGCCGATCGTCTCCGGCAGCGAGCCGTCGCGCGGGGCGGGCTTGCCGTCGTGGCCGGGGATGGAGCCGAAGTACTTCTCGACCCAGGCGAGGGTCTGCTCCGGGTCGATGTCGCCCACCACGGAGAGCACGGCGTTGTTCGGCGCGTAGTAGGTGCGGAAGAACGCGCGCGCGTCCTCCAGGGTCGCCGCGTCCAGGTCGGCCATCGAGCCGATCGGGGTGTGGTGGTAGGGGTGGCCCTCCGGGTAGGCGAGGGCGGTCAGCTTCTCGAAGGCGGTGCCGTAGGGCACGTTGTCGTAGCGCTGGCGGCGCTCGTTCTTGACGACGTCGCGCTGGTTCTCCATCGACTCGTCGTCGAGCGCGGCCAGCAGCGAGCCCATGCGGTCGGCCTCCAGCCAGAGCGCGAGCTCCAGCTCGTGGGCGGGCATGGTCTCGAAGTAGTTGGTCCGCTCGAAGCTGGTCGTGCCGTTCAGCGAGCCGCCCGCGCCCTGGACGAGCTCGAAATGACCGTTGCCCTTGACCTGCGCGGAACCCTGGAACATCAGGTGCTCGAAAAGGTGAGCCAGGCCGGTACGCCCCTTGACTTCGTGGCGTGAGCCGACGTCGTACCAGAGGCACACCGCCGCGACCGGGGTCAGGTGGTCCTCGGAGAGCACCACGCGCAGGCCGTTGGCCAGGCGGTGCTCGGTCGCTGTCAGGCCCCCGGAGCCTGCCTGGGCTGTGGCCGTGTGACCCATGGGCATGTACGTCCCTTCGCTCGCGGAGCGGTTGTTCAGACCGCGGATTCCTGCCGGTCCTGCCACTGTATGCAAGCGTGCGGAGCCCTGGTGAAGTTCCCGGCGGCGACCTGGGCCCGAGAGCGCGGGATGCGGCCCGGACCTGGGTCCTGGTCCCGGTTGTCAGTGCGGCGGTCCACAATGGTCGGCGTCAGATCCGGATCGCAGCAGCATGAGCGAGCCGCAGGGGCGGTCGGTGACGAGAGGGCGAGCGCGCGCAGGCCCGAAGGGCTGAGTACGGTCGGTGTCTCGTCAGCGCATGAACGCCTTGTAGGCGAGCGACCAGTAACAGGAGGAGCCGGCAGCGATGGCCCGCCGCAGCACGAAGACCCCGCCGCCCGACGACTCGTACGAGGAGCGGATCCTCGACATCGACGTCGTCGACGAGATGCAGGGCTCCTTCCTCGAGTACGCGTACTCGGTCATCTACTCCCGCGCCCTGCCGGACGCACGCGACGGCCTCAAGCCGGTGCACCGCCGCATCGTCTACCAGATGAGCGAGATGGGCCTGCGTCCCGAGCGCGGGTACGTCAAGTGCGCCCGGGTCGTCGGCGAGGTGATGGGCAAGCTGCACCCGCACGGCGACGCGTCGATCTACGACGCCCTCGTGCGCATGGCCCAGCCCTTCTCGATGCGGGTCCCCCTGGTCGACGGCCACGGCAACTTCGGTTCCCTGGGCAACGACGACCCGCCGGCCGCCATGCGGTACACCGAGTGCCGGATGGCCGAGGCCACGAGCCTGATGACGGAGTCCATCGACGAGGACACCGTCGACTTCAACCCCAACTACGACGGCCAGGAGCAGGAGCCGGTGGCCCTGCCCGCCGCCTTCCCGAACCTCCTGGTCAACGGCGCCTCGGGCATCGCGGTCGGCATGGCCACGAACATGGCGCCGCACAACCTGCGCGAGGTCATCGCCGCCGCCCGCCACCTGATCCGGTACCCCAACGCGGATCTCGACGCCCTGATGAAGCACGTCCCGGGCCCCGACCTGCCCACGGGCGGCCGCATCGTCGGCCTGTCCGGCATCCGGGACGCGTACGAGTCCGGCCGCGGCACCTTCAAGATCCGGGCGACGGTGTCGGTGGAGCCCGTGACGGCCCGCCGCAAGGGCCTCGTCGTCACGGAGCTGCCCTTCACGGTCGGCCCCGAGAAGGTCATCGCCAAGATCAAGGACCTGGTCGGTTCGAAGAAGATCCAGGGCATCGCCGACGTCAAGGACCTCACCGACCGCGCGCACGGCCTGCGCCTGGTCATCGAGATCAAGAACGGCTTCGTGCCGGAGGCGGTCCTGGAGCAGCTCTACAAGCTGACGCCGATGGAGGAGTCCTTCGGCATCAACAACGTGGCTCTGGTCGACGGCCAGCCGCTCACGCTGGGTCTGAAGGAGCTCCTGGAGGTCTATCTCGACCACCGCTTCAACGTCGTACGGCGGCGCTCGGAGTTCCGCCGCGGCAAGAAGCGCGACCGGCTGCACCTCGTCGAGGGTCTGCTGACGGCCCTGCTGGACATCGACGAGGTCATCCGCCTGATCCGCTCCAGCGAGAACTCCGCGCAGGCCAAGCAGCGCCTCATGGAGCAGTTCTCGCTGAGCGAGGTGCAGACGCAGTACATCCTGGACACGCCGCTGCGCCGTCTGACCAGGTACGACCGCATCGAGCTGGAGACGGAGAAGGACCGGCTCAACGCGGAGATCGAGGAGCTGACCCGGATCCTCGACTCGGACACGGAGCTGCGCAAGCTGGTCTCCTCCGAACTGGCCAACGTCGCCAAGAAGTTCGGCACCGACCGGCGTACGGTCCTGCTGGAGTCGGGCGGTGCCCCGGTGGCGGCCGTGCCGCTGCAGGTGGCCGACGACCCGTGCCGGGTGCTGCTGTCCTCCACGGGTCTGCTGGCCCGCACGGCGAACGGCGAGCCGTTCGCCGAGGACGCCGCCGCCAAGCGCGTGAAGCACGACGTGATCGTCTCGGCGGTGCCGGCCACCGCCCGCGGCGAGGTGGGCGTGGTCACCTCGGCGGGCAGGCTGTTGCGGCTGAACGTGATCGACCTGCCCCAGCTTCCGGAGTCGCTGACGGCCCCGAACCTCGCGGGGGGAGCGCCGCTGGCGGAGTTCGTCTCCCTGGAGGACGACGAGACAGTGGTCTGCCTGACCACGCTCGACGAGTCGTCGCCGGGCCTGGCGCTCGGGACGGCGCAGGGCGTCGTCAAGCGCGTGGTGCCGGACTATCCGGCCAACAAGGAAGAGCTCGAGGTGATCAGCCTCAAGGAGGGCGATCGGATCGTCGGCGCGATCGAGCTGCGCACCGGTGAGGAGGACCTGGTCTTCGTCACCGACGACGCGCAGCTGCTGCGCTTCCAGGCGTCCCAGGTCCGCCCGCAGGGCCGCCCGGCCGGCGGTGTGGCGGGCATCAAGCTCGCCGAGGGCGCGAAGGTCATCTCGTTCACGGCGGTGGACCCGGCCGTGGACGCCGTCGTCTTCACCGTCGCGGGCTCGCGGGGCACACTGGACGACTCCGTCCAGACGACGGCCAAGCTGACCCCGTTCGACCAGTACCCGCGCAAGGGCCGCGCCACCGGCGGTGTCCGCTGTCAGCGGTTCCTGAAGGGCGAGGACTGCCTGTCCCTGGCCTGGGCGGGCCCCGTCCCGGCCCTGGCGGCGCAGAAGAACGGCACTCCGGCCGAGCTCCCGGAGATCGACCCGCGCCGGGACGGTTCCGGGGTGTCCCTGGCCAAGACGGTCGCGGTGGTGGCCGGGCCGGTCTAGGCCGGGTCCGCGAGATCCGCCTCGGGATCGCGCACGTACCGCAGGACGCCCCACATGCCGTGCTCGTCGGCGTGTGGGGCCTCGCTCCTGCACGCCTCCAGCTCCTTGCCGAGGGCGGGGGCGTCGATCCCGGAGCCGATGAGGACCAGCTGGGTGAGGCGTTCGCCACCGGCCGGCCACGGCTCCGGGTAGAAGCGCAGGAACCGCCCGACGGCGTGGACGGCGTAACGGTTGCGGACGTCGTGCGGCCCGAAGTCGATGTAGCCCTTGATCCGGTACAGCCCCTCGGGCCGACTGTCGAGGAACGTCATCAGCCGGCGGGGGTCGAGGGGCTCCTGGGAGACGAACGCCAGACTGTCGTACGCGGCGTGCAGATGGCCGGCGTGGCCGGCGTCGTCCCCGCCGTGCTCGTGCAGGTCGTCGAAGGACAGCTGCCCGATGCGCTCCTCGCACGGGCGGCAGTCGAAGAGGAACTCGGGGTCGATCCGGCCATAGGTGGCCGGGACGACGGCGGCGCGGTCGACGAGGGACCGGACCAGTGCGAGGACACCATCGCCGTCCGCGGCCCGGTCGAGCTTGTTGACCACGACGAGGTCGGCCAGCGCGAGATGCCGGTCGATCCCGGGATGCCTGGCCCGGGTGTCGTCGAACTCGGCGGCGTCGACGACCTCGACGAGCCCGCCGTAGACGACTCCCGGATGCTCGCTGGCCAGCAGCATCCGCACGAGCTCCTGCGGCTCGGCGAGGCCGCTGGCCTCGATGACGATGACGTCGATGCCGACGGAGGGCTCCGCGAGCCGCTCGAGGTACCGGTCCAGTTCGCTCGCGTCGACGGCGCAGCACAGACAGCCGTTGCCGAGGGAGACCGTCGAGTCGCCGAGCGCTCCCGCGACCGCCATCGCGTCGATCTCGATCGCCCCGAAGTCGTTGACGAGGGCGCCGATTCGGCTGCCGCCGCTGCGGTGCAGGAGGTGATTGAGCAGGGTGGTCTTCCCCGAGCCGAGGAATCCGGCCAGGACGACGACCGGGATCTGCTGCGGTTTCGGGCTCGGCTGGCTCACCGTGCGACCTTTCTCGCGCCGACGCGTGCAGCGGCTCGCGTTCCCGGCACACGTGGGGGATGGGGATGCCGCCCCAGAATACGAGCCGCGAGATCAACGCCGAAGTGAACGGGTCGGCAGCGCACCTTCGCGAGGCTCAGGTCGCGGCACCCTCATCCACACGAACGCTCAGGTCGCGGCACCCTCATCGGACACAACGCTCAGGCGGGCACAGGCGCCGGCGCCTCCGGTCCCACGTACCGCGCCACCGGCCTGATGATTTTCGTGTCCTCCGCCTGCTCCAGGATGTTGGCGCTCCAGCCCACCGCCCGCGCGGCGGCGAAGGTCGGGGTGAACATCTCGCGGGGCAGGCCGCAGAGTTCCATGACCACGCCCGCGTAGTACTCGACGTTGGTGTGGAGTTCCCGGCCGGGCTTCAGCTCCGCCAGGATCGCCTCGATGTGACGCTCGACTTCGACGGCGAAGTCCACCCGCGGCCCGCCGAACCCCTGGGCGACCTCGCGCAGCATCCGGGACCGTGGGTCCTCCGTGCGGTAGATCGCGTGCCCGAAGCCCATGATGCGCTCACCGGCGAGCACCCGCTGACGCACCCAGGGATCGATCCGGTCCGGGGTGCCGATCGCGTCCAGGGTGTCCAGCGCGCGGCTGGGCGCACCTCCGTGCAGCGGACCCGACAGCGCGGCCACCGCCCCGGCCAGGCACGCCGCCACGTCCGCGCCCGTCGAGGCGATGACCCGGGCAGTGAACGTTGACGCATTGAATCCGTGATCAATGGTTGAGATCAAGTATTGCTCGATCGCCCGTGCGTGCGGTTCGGCCGGCACCGAACCGGTCAGCATGTAGAGGTAGTTCGCCGCGTAGGACAGGTCCTCGCGCGGCTCCACCGGTTCCAGCCCGTTGCCCAGCCGGTGCAGCGCCGTGAGCAGCGTGGGCACGGCCGCGGCCGCCTCGATCGTGTCCTGCCGGCGCCGGTCGGCGTCGATGTCGTACACGGGGCGGAATCCCTTCGCCGCGCCCAGCAGCGACAGGGCCGTACGCATCCCGGCGAGCGGCCCGGAACGCCCGCCGGCCGCCGCGATGGCGGGCAGTGCCGCTCGCACCTCGTCGGGCAGCCGCCGCAGCGCGGCGGTCTGGGCCGCGAAGGCCGCGCTCTGCCCGGCGTCCGGCAGTTCTGCGTGCACGAGCAGATGCCAGACGTCCTCGAAGCCGCGGGTCCGCGCGAGGTCGACGGCCGAGTACTGCCGGTAGTGGTAGAAGCCCTCCAGACCGCGGACGTCACCGATCCGGGTGTCGGTGACGACGACCCCGGCGAGCCCTCGAGGCGCTTCGAGAAGAGTGGCTGCTGACCTGTTGACGGACATGACTTCCTCCCTGAAATTTGATTCGACTGTCCATGATTGATTCACTGCGTGTCAATATTGATTGAGTCAATGTTCCAGTCAATGGTCCATCAGGCGGATACGGTGACCCCCATGCGCGATCAAGAACCCGCCCCCCATGGCGCGGAACGACGGCTGAGCACCAAGGAGGCCGCCGAGCTGCTCGGCGTGAAGCCGGAGACCGTGTACGCGTACGTGAGCCGCGGCCAGCTCAGCAGCCGACGGGTGAGCGGCGGGCGCGGCAGCACCTTCGACGCCCAGGAGGTCGAGACCCTCGCCCGGCGCAACAAGCGGGAGAGCGCGAGCGGTTCCGGTTCCGGCGGCGAACTGTCCGTACGCACCCGGATCACGCTCATCGAGAGCGACCGCTACTTCTTCCGCGGTGTGGACGCGGTCGACCTGGCCACACGGCACACCTACGAGGAGGTCGCCGAGTGGTTGTGGACGGGCCGTATGCTCCCGGGCCGCACGTTCACCGCGCCCGCCGCCTCCGTCGCCGTCGCCCGCCGGGCCGTCGAAACCCTTCCCGAACACGCCGCTCCCACCGACCTGTTGCGGGTGGCGACGATCGCCGCCGCGACCGCCGACCCGCTGCGGTTCGACCTGTCCGAGGAATCCGTGCTCGGCACCGCGCGCAGTCTCATCCCCACGCTCGTCGACGCGCTGCCTCCCGCGGGGCACCACCGCCTCGACGAAGGCCCCCTGGCCCACCGCCTGTGGAACCGGCTGTCGGCGCGCAAGGACCCCGACGAGGCATCCCTGCGCGCCCTGGACGCCGCCCTCGCCCTCCTCGTCGACCACGACCTGGCCGCCTCCACCCTCGCCGTGCGTGTCGCAGCGTCGGCCCGTGCCCACGCCTACGCGGCGGTCTCCGCCGGGCTGGGGGTGATCGAGGGCCCGCTGCACGGCGCGGCCAGCGGGCTCGCCCACCGGCTGCTGTGGGACGTGCTCGAACAGGGCGACGCGGCGCCCGTGATCGCCGGCGAACTGCGCGCCGGACGCCGTATCCCGGGCCTCGGGCACCGGCTGTACCCCGGTGAGGACCCACGCGCGCGTGCCCTGTTCGCCCTCCTGGAACGGATCCCGCGTGCGGAGCCCGCCCTCCTCGCCGCCCGCGACATCGTGGAGACCGCCGCCCGCCACGCCCCCCTGCACGCCAACGTGGACCTGGCCCTCGCGGTGCTCACCGCGTCCAGCGGCATGGACCCGACCGCGGGCGAGACGATCTTCGCCGTGGCCCGGACGGCGGGCTGGATCGCCCACGCACTGGAGGAGTACGGCGAACGCCCGCTGCGGATGCGGCCGAGCGGTCTCTACGCAGGTCCGAAGCCCCCTCAGCCACTGCCGGAGTAAAGCGGGAGGGGGCCGAAAGCCGCCACGGCCGAAGTCAGGTTAGGCTCACCTCTGTGAGTACGTGCTCTAGCGTCTCCCGGGACTTCGACGAGCCCGTTTCGGGAACCGCGGCCACCGCGAGGACCTGGCTGTTGCTGGAACAGCCCGGTCCGTGGGGTGCCAAGGCGCTCACTTCGAGCCACCTGGACCCCACCCTGGGACGTGCCCTGGAGGCGGCCGCGAAGGACACGGGCGTACGGATCGCGCTCATCCGCCGCCCCGGGCGCCACGCGGACCGTCGCATGCCCGCCACGCGCCGGGTGTACGTGGCGCACGTCGTCCCGGGGAACGTATGGCTGCACAGCGCCTCGACCTCGGATCCCGGGCAGCTGCTCGATCTCGACTTCGCGGCACTCGGCCGGGGCGACCACCGCACGTTCGACGTACTGCTCGGCGGCCGGCCCCACGACGGGGACCCGCTGGCCCTCGTCTGCACCAACGGCAAGCGTGACCGCTGCTGCGCCCTCCTCGGCCGTCCGCTCGCGGCCGAGCTGGCGACGTCCGGCGTCGAGGGCGTCTGGGAGGTCACCCATCTGGGTGGTCACCGCTTCTCCCCCACGGTGCTCGTGCTGCCGTACGGATACGCGTACGGCCGGGCCGAGGCCCACTCCCTCAAGGAGGTCCTGCACGGCGCGCGGGAGGGGCGGATCGTGGTGGAGGGATGCCGGGGCAGCTCGGCCTGGGAGCGGCCCGGTCAGGCTGCCGAGCTCGCCGTGCGCACCAGGACCGGCGAAGACACCGCGGAGGCGCTGAGCATCGTCCGGACGGTCGGTGCGGCACCGCGCTGGGAGGTGACCGTCGCCCACACCGACGGACGCCGCTGGCAGGTCGACGTGGCCCAGGCCGCGGGTCTGCCGCCGCGCCCGGAGAGCTGCGGGGCATCCGTCCTCGGTTCACCCGCGCGAATGGACGTGGTGGCGGTGCGTGAGGTGCGGGTCGCGACGGCACTGGCCGGCTGACACCGGGCTCGCCTTCGGGCTGCTGCGGCCCGCCCGTATGGATGCCACAGTCAAGCATTGACGATGTCCATCAACCCTGGACGCCACCGCTTCGAATCCTGACGCTGCCTCCGCATGCGATGACAAGCGGCTCGCCGACCGGCTCCGCCCGCACATTGAGCTCTTTCAGCGCTGACGCTCCAGGGTGAGGACGGCTGCGGCGATTGACGACAGGCGGTTCGGGCTGCAGCGGGCTCTGCGGAAGATCCGCCAGGACTTCAGCCTTGCGACACCTCGTTCGACTGGTGCTCGTGCTGCTGACAGTGCT